>JBCCTG010000029.1:0-12520 GCA_039198735.1 Pseudomonadota bacterium
CAAACGATCGGGACTCCCCTCACCGCTCCCGCCTGTGAATTGGGTCATCTGGTCTTCAAGGTCAGGGAACGTACTGGTATGGTGCACACGCCCTTGCTCATAAAGTGCTGCGATAGGCTCAGCCCGGATCAGTTTTCCGCGTGATGCGCGGACGCTCCGAACCGGGACGGAAGGATCAGCCAGCCGCAGCATTTCGGTCACAAGATCACCGCCCTGATTAACCTCGGCCACCACGCGGTCGGCCGCAAACTCATGATAAGTCGCGCAAACCCGCTCTGACCACGCTTTGGGTGAGAACCCGCGCACGGTTTTATCGGCCAGGACGAAGCCGCGCTTGGGATCGCTCTCCATGAGACCCGCGACAACAATTCCGCAAGCGTCGCTCTGGGCCGTACTCGTGACCGGCGGATCGACAGCGACGACAATACGGTCAAGGTCATCGGGGCGCTCGCAGCGCGCAGCTTCGATCATCGGCCAGGTCCAAAGCGCCCCTTCCCGGTCTTCGATCAGCTCACCGAGGAGTTCTTGACGACCAAGAGCCGTTCCCTCATAGATGGCTGCAATCTCCGTGAAGAAACTGTCTGCAAGATTTGGCCGGTTGGCATAGCTCGATGCTCGGGTGACCATGGTCGCATCGCGTGCCAAGATCTCTTTGAGAAGCGGAACAGCGCGGGGTGTCGTGGTGACGATTTGGCGGGGTTGATCGCCTAGGCGCAAAGCGAATTGAAGGTTCGACCATGTCTCCTCAGCATACGGCCATTTGGCCAATTCATCACTCCACGCCGTATCAAACTGATAGCCGCGCAGCCCTTCAGGGTCTTCGGCGGAGAAGATGTGTGCTTCGGCACCGCTCGGCCAGGAAACCCGGCGCCGCGAGGGTTCAAAGTTTGGCCGAACATCGGGATCACCGGTGTTGAGAAGGCCAGAAGGTCCGCTCACCATCACTTCCCGCCCACCGCTTTGCGTCTCTGCAACAAGTGCGATCCTACGGGCGCCATCGGCCACGCGTTCATGCACCCATTCGGCGCCGGTGCGTGTCTTGCCCGCCCCGCGCCCACCGAGCACAAGCCATGTCGTCCACTGATCACCCTTCGGTGCCTTCTGATCGGGCCTCGCCAGGAAACTCCAACTCGAGAGCATCCTGCGTAAATCCTCGATCTTTAAGCCGCCTAAGGAGCTCTTCGCGCCCCAACGCATCCGCATGGCGTAATAGTCGGCGTTCCACTTCTTTTCGGAGTGCGTCGATGTCGTCGCCAAAGGAGTCGTTTGAATGGGACTGATCCTGATTTTCGTGTTGTGTCATACCGAGGGTCTTCTCGATGTTGCCGCGGTGGACCTGGATGATCCGCCCACGTTTTTCCGCGAGCGACACATCCTCCGGCGACGACCAATCAAGCCTGCTCAAGAAAGCCCCCTGCTCGCAAAGGAGGAGGACGAGGCCTTCTTTCAGGGCTTGATCAGCCGCGCTGTGAGGGTGCGTCTGCCGCATGCCCCCTTTCTAAAGGACAGAGCGGAAGGGGGGATAAGTTTGAACGCGAACGATCGCGATGAGCGAAAGCCAACGCATTACCGCCGGGGACGCTCACCGGTCACATAGCGCCAGAAGTCTTCCTCGCGCACGCCTTGCTCATTGGTCAGCTCACGGCTGATCGCGATCCCTGCGTCTTCCACTGAATTCGGATCACCGGTGATCAAAGGATGCCAATTGGCAAGGCCCTTGCCCTCGGCAAGACGACGATACGCGCAGGTGTCCGGCATGAAACCAAGGTCAGCAACATTGTCCGGCCGCAACTCGACGCATTCGGGGACCAATTCTGTGCGACGGTAATAACAGGTGCAGCGGCGGTTTTCGGGATCGAACAGGCGGCAAGACAGCGACGTCTCCTGCAAAACCTCTGGCGTCTCATCATCCTCAAGCGTGACGATGCAGCAGCGCCCGCAGCCATCGCAAAGCGCCTCCCACTCCTCGCGGGTCATCTCGGCGAGGCTCTTGCGCTCCCAAAATGGTTGCTCACCCAACGGCTCGGCCCTCGTTCACAGTCAACAACAGCTTAAACTCTCCTTGGCACATCGGATATTGAAAAAGGGAAGTTATCCGATGGGCAAGGCGCTCTTCGGTCACGAGGATCACGCTCATGCTGCGGTTTTGTCTCGTTTTTTTGGCTTTTGGCGTGGCTTGGGCACAGCCGCGTCCGGTGGAGATTGTCGAGCGTGATATCGCTTACGGGACGCATCCGCGGCAGGTTCTCGATATTTCCGTGCGGCCTTTGGAGACGCCGAAGCCCGCCATTGTGATGATCCATGGCGGCGGATGGCAGTCCGGCGACAAGCGCTCAGCGGCATCAAAAGCCAGCTCCTTCCTAAGCCAAGGCTTTGCGGTGGCGGCGATGAACTACCGGCTGCACCCCGATGTGAAGCCGCGCGATCAAGCCATGGATGTTGCTGCCGCAGCCGTGTGGATCGCGAAACATGCCAACCGTTACGGTATCGATCCGCGTCAGATTTATCTGACAGGCCATGAAGCGGGAGCGCATTTGGCCGCTTTGGTTGGTACCGACCCTGCCTACCTTGCGCCCCACGGTGCACGGCCATCAGACCTTGGCGGGATCATCACCCTCGACACCGGCGTCTATGACGTGCCTGCGCAGATGAAAACGACCGATGAGACGACCCAATATGGCCGCCTGATCCGTCAGATCTTTGGATCGGACACCAATCTCTGGCCGTTGCTCTCGCCATCCTTCCAAGCCAACAAAGCGTCCGAACTGCCGCCATTTTTCATGGCTTATTCCGAAGGCCGTGCCGATCTTTCAAGCCAAGCCCGCCCCTTTGCCCAAGCCATTCGCCGTTCAGGTAGCCTGGCTGTGCTCTATGAAGCGACTGGCCGGAACCAAGACAATCTTTTCCGCATGTTCGGCGGCGAGGACGATCCGACCACGGAAGCAGTGATCAATTTCGTCAAAAGGGAAGCCAATCTTCCTGTTCGTATACACGACGAGGATAAGGATGAATCGATTCCGGAGCTTTCCTGGTTCTTCTCGTATCGAGCTCCTCAGATGGATGCTGATGAACGGCGCCTCGAAGCGTCCGAAGTCACGGGCCTCATCACCCACGACACAAGCCTTTTTGCTGGCAATTCTGCGCGCATGAAAAGTGAAGGCATGATGCAAGGCCAAGTGATCCGCCTTGACGGCTTGGAGGATCGCTGGAGCCTCGATCTGCAAATGCCGCGGGGCTATTCGCGGGTCAGTTCGATGCTGTCCGCCACCTTCGATGTGGATGGCGAAGGGCTTCCCATCGAAAGCCGCAGCTATCTTTTTGCCGGTGCCGCCTATGACAAGGGTGCGGGGCGTCCAGGGCCAGCGGGTGTTTTCATCCGGACACCTAGCGGCAATTGGACCAAACAAGATTTGGGCGAAACCAACCAGCCATCGGCGTATACAGAGGTTCACGCTATGACCTCCTGGCGGGATCAAGAAACCGGTATCGACCAGGTTCTCATCGGTGCCTCTCCCTCGCCGCTTGGTATCTATCGCGGTGTTTACGATCCTTCCGCGCCAGGCGGCATCCAATTCGATCAGACACCAGAGTTTACCCCCGAAGGTGAAGAGCGGGTGATGGCGTTCGCGGCGTGCGGCGGCATCCTCTACGCAGCCACCCAAAAAGAGATCGTCCGACGCATCGATGGCAAGCGCCCTCGTTGGGAGGTTCTTCTCGATCTCGATGAGGTTGCGGATTTTTCGAGCTATGCAGGTGAACTCGACCCCTATTGGCTGGATGCTGACGAAATCCGCTCGTTCCGCTGTGACCCACCGAGCGCGCAACCGAGCCTTGCCTTCTCGGCGCTCAACCACACCTGGCGCTACAAACCCGGTGACAAGGAACCCAAGATGGAGACGAGCCTCCTCTCGGTTCTTGAAAACGCTTTGGGACGCGAGCCGCATTACATCATGACCCAGGACACGATGGTGATGCGCAACCAGGGCCGCGACATCGAAGAATGGATCGGTATGGAGGTTTATTATGACCTCGATTACCTTGCCTCGCTACCGGAATTTCCTTTCTGGGGCACAGGGTTTGGTAAGGACGCCTTCTACCTTGTCCGCACGGTGACCAGGGGCCAAGTGAGTTACCGAATCGAAGAGCTGAACATCCTCGGCAATGACCCCTACATCCGCCCTCTGGCGCGGGTGCGGGATTTTGAGCGGTCACCGTTTGAGACCGATGATGCGATCTATGTGGCAGGATACCGGCCATGGTTCGGTGACATGACCGATACCGGCTGGATCGCCCGCGGCACCCGCTAAATCCCAAACGTGCGGCATTGGCTATTAAGAAGCCGAGCCCAGCGGCGTTAACTATAAAACCAAGCCCCACGGCGTTAACTATAAAAACGCCTCAATGATGCGAGAGAAGGGCGCCACGGCATGAAACTTGGGCTAAGGTCGCTCAAATTCGAGGCTTTCGATGCAGGAAAGGCGGCCCCAAACGCGCGGTATCTTGAGTGAAGTCCTGAAGGACCTGACGGTCGGCGTCTCCGCCGGCGCGCTTTGGGCTGGCCGCAAGGCTTTCAAGCTCGCGCAATATCTACCTTGGACGTCGCTGAGGCAACCGGCACTGGGCCTAGCATCGGCGGCCATGACCCTTGCGATCCCGCTTCTTGCTCTCAATGCAGAAGCCGCCAAAACTGTCTTCCCGGCCAGCGATGTGGATCTTGCTTCAGCAGGGCGCCAGCCGAACATTCTCATTCTGGGTGCCGATGGCATCAAACTGGGAAGCCGGGGGAGCGATCTTGGTGAGCCTGTCACCCTCGATATCTTGCCCAAATACGTCGTGGACGCCTTTCTCTCGACCGAAGATCGGCAGTTCTACCGCCATCCAGGGTTTGACGTTGCGGCTGTCCTACGCGCGATCCTCGCCAATTGGCGCGCCGGGGGCGTTGTGCAAGGCGGCAGCACCATCACCCAACAGCTCGTCAAAAACCTCTTCCTTTCCGGTGAGCAGAGTTTCTCACGCAAGCATGACGAGCTGCATCTGGCGCTCTGGCTTGAAGCCCGGCTCACGAAAGACGAAATCCTCGAGCTCTACCTCAACCGGATTTATCTGGGTGCGAACACTTATGGTTTGAGCGCGGCGTCGAGTGCCTATTTTTCCAAAAACCCGTCGGAACTGACGCTCAGCGAGGCAGCCCTTCTGGCAGGGTTGCCCAAAGCGCCCTCGGCCCTTGCTCCGCACACAAACCTTGAAGGTGCTCTCGCCCGAAGCCGCGAAGTGATCGACAATCTCTTGGAAACCCGGCGCATCGACAAGCTGACGGCGATGGTTGCCGCAGTCGCCCCGCCGCGCATCAGTCTACGGAATGCTCGCGACAGCGACGGGTATTTCCTCGACCATGTGGCAGCGGAGCTTCCGCGGGTGATCGACGATCTCAACCAGGATGTCGTGGTCATCACCACCTTGAGCCCACCGATCCAAACCGCTGCCGATCGAGCCGTCAAAGACGCCCTCGAAAATGACCAGGCCATCGCCAAGGGGGCCGAGCACGGTGCCCTCATCGCTTATGACCGGGACGGCGGTATCGTCGCCATGGTCGGTGGGCGGCGCTATGAGGATAGCCAGTTCAACCGCGCCACCCAGGCGCGCCGCCAGCCTGGTTCAGCCTTCAAGCCTTTTATCTACGCAGCCGCCATCGAAGCGGGGTTTGATCAGAACACGGTGCTGGTCGACCAGCCGATCCAGGTGAATGGCTGGCAGCCGACCAATTATAAAGAGCGGTTCTTAGGCGCCCTCAGGCTCCGCGAGGCCCTCGCCCGCTCGTCCAACACCACCACTGTTCAAGTCACCGAGGCAGTAGGCCGGGAGCTGGTGATCGACACCGCCCGGCGGGCTGGCCTCAAAAGTGCGCTGGAGCCCCACCCTTCCTTGGCGCTCGGCTCCTTCGAGGTGCCGCTTGATGAGCTGACCGCCGCTTATCTTCCCTTCGCCCATCACGGGCAGAGCAAAGCGACCTTTGCGATCCGCGAGGTGCGAGCCCGCGACGGCACGGTCCTTTATCAGCGGACAGCGCCGGAACCACTGCAGCTCTTCAGCGAACAGACGGCTGAGCGGATGACCGATCTTCTGCACGGGGTTACGGTATCGGGCACGGGATCATCCGCGCGCGTTCCCGGCCATGAGGTGGCGGGCAAGACCGGCACCACCAATGAATGGCGCGACGCCTGGTTTGTCGGTTATTCCGCACACCTCACTGCTGGGGTTTGGGTGGGCAATGATGCCTATGACCCGATGGAGAAAGTCTCCGGCGCCACCTACCCTGCACGCATCTGGAGTGCCTTCATGGCCGAAGCCCATAATGCCGCGGGCCTTGACCCCCTTCCCCTTGCGAAAGGTCAAGAGCTGCGCCGTGATCCAGAACTGACGAGCTTGCGCGGCACTTATGCGCTTTTGCAAAGTGATCTTGAGCGGCATGCCTATCCGGGACAACCCTACTCGAACCGCAACCGCGGCATTCGCTCTCTTTACGGATTGATCCGGCGGGAAACGCAGCCGGTGGTGGGACGACTTGCAACGGATGAGGACCCGAGCTGATCCTTCATGATCCCGTGAGAAAAATCTCGGCATAGCGCGCAGCGCCGATCACTTCGACAATCCAAAGATCGGGATCGAAATTCTGCTCATTGGCCAAAAGCCGGTCAGCCTCCACCTCGGGCACAGGCCCATCAGTACGTTCAAGCCAACCGCGATGGCCCTGAATTTGCGCCTCGGCAAATAGACGAACATCACGGCCATCGAGCCATTTGACGAAAATGATCCCGGCCTCGTCATGGCCTTTTTTCACGACAGCGAACATCAGGCCTTCGGCTTCAGTTTGCCGCTGAAGGGCGGCAACTTGCACGTCGCTGCGCAGCCGCGCCGCCATGGATTTTCAGTGCCCCGATCGTTCGAGCGCTGCACTGAAGGGCAGAACCGTGGCATCCTTTGGCGGATGAAGCGGTGCATACCGCCGCGCCGCGCGTTCGGGCAGAGCCGCCGAAGGAAGGCGCAAGGTGGCAACCGTACCTTTGCCTTCTTGGGACGCGAGTGTGAGTTCACCGCCATGGGTCCGCGCCAAAGCATGACTCAAGGCCAGGCCAAGACCGCTGCCGCGGGTTCCGCGTACCCCTTCGGAGCGCACCTGGTAAAAACGCTCGCCAATCCGCTCAAGATCGCCTGCGCTCATACCGACACCGGTATCACGGACATGCACGCAGAGGTCATTCCCCTCACGCATCGCCCGCACAGCGATCCCGCCTTGATTGGTGAATTTGAGAGCATTGCTGAGAAGATTGAGAACAATTTGTCTCAAGATTTTTGGATCGAGGCGCATGGTCCCAAGCTCACTTGGCAGGAAGCTGGTGATTTCCAGCCCCGCGCGTTCCGCTTCCAAACGCATCATCGCCACGCAGCTATCGAGGATCTCCGCAGGATGGATCAGCTCGGCCTCGATCACCACTTTGTCCGCCTCAGCCTTGGAAAGATCGAGGAGATCGTTGACGAGGGACAGGACGTGCTGACCGCTCTCCTGAATGGCCTTGGCATAGTCTCGGTAGCGGTGATCACCCAAAGGCCCAAAGCTTTCCTGCCGCAGCGCATCAGCAAAGCCGATCACAGCGTTCAAAGGTGTGCGCAGCTCATGGCTGACATCCGCCAATTGATCCGATTTGAGGGTCAACGCCCGCTCAGGCTCATCCTCCACCAGGGGCGGCACTTCCCGCAAAACCGTGCGCAAATGTCCCCGCGGATGCTTGCGAATAGTGACTTCGGCCGACGCACCCCGTCCTTGACGGTTCAGCTCGACACTCACCCGTGCCTGCCCCCGCACCATGGCGCGGCTCAAGGCCGAGAGGATCTCGGGATGGTGTTTCGGGTCGATCAATTCTGTCAGCTGCAACCCCCGAAAGCGCGATGGCGGCCTGTCAAACAGCGTCCAGCTCCCCTCGGAAGCCGAAAGAATTGTCCCCCGCGCATCTTGTTCGAGAATCATCTGCGGCACTGAAGCGGGCCCGACCGCCCGCGATATCTGCCCTTGCGGCGCATTTCCAACGTTTTGCTGATGAGTTGCAGTCATGTGTTAACTCTATGGCCTTGCCTCTTAAAGGTTCCTGAACGACGGCCAGTGATTGTATGGCATGATCATTGGGATACCGTAGGTGGGAAAAGACAGATGCCACGGGATTTCATGAACGGATTAAGACTTCAGAAACGGTGTCGCTTAGGCAAAAGTGCTCAAGCGAACGGGTATACGGGGCATTGGCTCGGGGAGTGCAAGGTGATGTGGAAATCGTGTGTCACGGCTATGGTTGCCATCAGTGTCGCTGCAACGAGCACCGCAGGTGCGTCGTCGGCGCCGAAGCGTCAAGCACTTGAAAATCTTCGCGGAACGGAGCTAATTGAATACGCTGCCGCGCCATACATTCAGTTCCGTCAGGATGTGGATTATGTCGCCGGTGCCATTCCCGCCGATGAGGGCACCATGCGCAGTGCACATCATCGCCTTGCATCCCATGATCAACGCGCCCTTGCCGGTGCTTGGGTCGCTTACGCTGGAATGATTGCAGCGGATACGCCGGAATTCGTCAGCTCCATCGCGGCGCTTCGCCGCCAGATGGGTGACAAGGGCCTCAACGAGAAGCTCATCAACGACCCATCCATGGTGCGCAACCTGCGCGGCTCCCAAGCCGCCGTGGACGCCATTCTGGCTTTTGCGGCCAATGATGCGGCCAAGGTCAATGCGCTGGGCAACGCCATGATTTCCAAAGCCTATTCTTTGCAAGACAGCCCATGGGCCCGGCGCAAGCTGGCCCAGCGGGGTATGGAGCGCGTCGATCAAGCCATAGCCTTTGCCGCGCGTCGTGACTGGAAGACACCGGCGGTGAAAGCCAAGTCCCAACGCGGCCTTAAGTCCCCCAACCTTGATCACACCAACATTTGGAGCGTGAGCTGGGCTGGTGATAAAGCGAAACTGGGCAGCAATGTTCGTGCGGGATCGATCGTGACGAAAGCGCTTATCCTCGGTGCTCATTACACCATGGACAACGCCACCAACGACATACTTGCCGCCCACGGAACATCGGCACGCTCTGAACGTTGCTTCACCTCGGCCAAGCTCAACCTCGACCAGTGTGTTGCAGCGACACGCACGCCTTACGAGGAAGCCTTCTGCCTTGGCCAACATGCCCTCAACGACATGTCGTCATGCATCGGCTGGCCAGCTGGGGTGAGCGCTGCAGGCTCCTGATTTTTAGGGTCTATCGCTCGTTCACGATAGCAAAAACCAAGACGCCGGGCCGCACTGGTCACGGCGTCTTTCTCTGCCTAAATCATTTATATGAGTGATACGCCTCCAAGCTTTGACGACATCGCCGCCGACTTCGCCTTCATCGATGATTGGGACGAGAAGTATCGCTACATCATCGATCTTGGTCGCAAACTCACACCGCTCAGCGAGGCTGAACATTCAGAGGACAACAAAGTGCGCGGCTGCGCCAGCCAGGTCTGGCTCGTGTTCGACAGCCATGATCCTCTGGTCTTTCGCGGCGACAGTGACGCAGCGATTGTGAAAGGCCTTGTGGCCCTCATGGTCAGCCTCTTTTCTGGCAAAACCAAAGCGGAAGTCGCCTCCATCGATCCCGAAGCTCGCCTCGCCGATATCGATTTACGCGACCACATCACCCCCCAAAGGTCCAACGGTGTCGCCAGCATGATCAAGCGCATCCAAGCGGAAGCTGCTGTGTGAGCGACATAGATTGGGAAGTTCGTCTCTATAGGGACGATGATGCCAAGGCGGTCCGTTCACTTCTGGTTGAGGCTTTCGCAACGGAAAATGAAGCCAACCTCGCGGAAGCTTTACGCGCAGACGGCGATCAGGAAATCGAGCTGATAGCACACAGCGGCGATACCATTGTGGGCTATGTTGTTCTTTCAAAAATGCAAAGCCCTGCTCGATCGCTCGGGCTTGGACCTGTGGCAACCGCGCTTTTGGCACGCAAGCAAGGCGTTGCCGCAAGCTTGATTGAAAGCAGCCTTGCTCTTGCCGCCGCTCATGATTGGACCACGGTCTTTCTGCTCGGCGATGCAAATTTCTATGAGCGGTTCGGTTTTGATGCCGAGGCCGCGACCGCATTCCCGTCGCCTTATTCAGGTCCTCATTGGCAAGTGGCTTTTCTCAACGAGGATGAAGCGCCCCGTGCAGGTAAAGCCGATTATGCGCGTGCTTTTACAGAATTTTCTTAGCTACTGAACTTGAGCGAATTTATCTGTGCCCAGACCTTCTCGCTCTTCGGCGTCTTCGTTGCGATAGAAGGTATAACTCAGAGTGATCTCGCGAACATCATCGAGATTGCGCTCATCGGCGATTTCAGGATCGACGAAATACGTAACCGGCATCAAGACCGTCTCACCCGGCTGCAAAAGCTGTTCGGTGAAACAGAAGCATTCGACCTTCATGAAATAAAGGCCAGCCTTGGCAGGTTGCACGTTGTAGCTCGCCATACCGATCACAGGCTCATCGGAGAGATTGGTCGCCTCGTAATAAGCAAGACCCGTCTCACCAATGCGCAAGGTTTGGCTCACCTGGTCAGGTTTGAACGTCCAAGGAAGATCGCTTGAACGGGAAGCATCGAAACGAATGGTGATCTTCCGATCAAGGACGGTCTCCGATGAAAGATCGGCGATTTGCGTAGTCCCGCCCCATCCCGTCACTCGGCAGAACGTCTCATAAAGGGGCACAGCAGCGAAAGAGAGCGCCGTCATACCGGCGACGACACCTGTCACGATGAGGGCGACACGTTTGTTGGCATCCATCGTCATGAGCCAACTGCCCCTGAAACATTGTCCATCAGGCGAAAGACAGTGGTCAGATAAATGAGCACCACGAAACCCACCACCGCGAGTGCGATGGCCACGTTGCGGCGTCCTCTTGCCTTACGCTCCTCAGAAGATGGCGTGTGCATCTCGCCGGTAAAGATGCCTTCACCGGCTTCGTCGGGGGCAATTTTGCTGTCGTCAGCCATGAAGACCCGTCCAGTGCTCGATCAAAAGAACGAGGTAAAGCGCGAAAAGATAGAAGATCGAAAAACCGAAGAGCCTTCCTGCGCCTTGATTGTCAGGCGTCCGATAAAGGACATAAGCACAACGCAAGAACTCTGCACCCAGAACAAGCGATGTGACGAGATAAAGACCGCCCGCTATATTACTAAGCGCGATCAGAGGTGCACCAACCACGAGGATGATGCTGTAGATCAAGATCTCAAGCCGGGTGCGCGGATCGCCCTTGGCATTCGGCATCATCGGCACACCAGCGGCTTCGTAATCATCGCGCTTGAGAAGGCCAAGGGCCCAGAAATGCGGCGGCGTCCAGACAAAGATCAGGGCAAAGAGAAGCCAAGCCTCCAGCGGCGCGGATCCTGTCACCGCTGCATACCCCACCACGGGGGGCAGTGCGCCAGCGGCACCGCCAATAACGATGTTCTGGGGTGTACGGCGTTTTAGCAGCATGGAGTAGACGATGACGTAAAACCCGATCGTCACGGCAAGGAGCGCCGCGGCAAGATAGCCGCCGGAAAGCGCCAGCAGCCAAACCGACAGAGCCGAAAGCACGATCCCCAGAGCGAAAGCCTCAGCGGCCGGCACTTTTCCCGTCGGAATGGGCCGCTTCGCGGTGCGCGTCATACGCCCGTCGATATCAGCATCCCACCACATATTGAGAGCCGCCGAAGCGCCAGCACCAAGGGCAATCGCGATCACAGAGAGGACGGCAAGCCCCCAATGGGCAATACCGCCGGGGGCTGCAACCATACCGACCAACGCTGTGAAGATCGACAAGCTCATCACCCGCGGCTTGAGAAGGGCCGCATAATCCGCAGGCAACGCCGTCAAATGAGGTGACGCAGGCTCGGCCATCGATGTGTTCGGTGTCTCACTCATGTCTGCTCATCAATCTCAAACCCGCAACTGGATTCAGTGGTTCTTTGGAAATCAAAACGCCGTGTCCTTGGGTCAAGGACACGGCGCTCGTTTGTTACGATGGGCCGCGCCTTGGGGCCTATTTCACCTTGGGCAGCTCGTTGAACTGGTGGAAAGGCGGCGGGCTTGGCAGCGTCCACTCGAGCGTGGTTGCGCCCTCGCCCCAAGGATTGGCACGGCCTTGGCCTGAACGGCGGAACACGAAAGCCTCAATCAACGCGGCGAACCAGAACAGCATAGCGAGCATCGTGATGTAGTAGCCGTAAGTCGAAATCTGGTTCCAGTGGGCGAAAGCTTCTGGATAGTCGATGTAACGGCGCGGCATGCCTTGCAGGCCGAGGAAATGCTGCGGGAAGAAGATCAGGTTCACACCCACGAACATCGTCCAGAAGTGAAGCTGGCCGAGAATCTCACTGTAGGCACGGCCGAACATTTTCTCGTGCCAGTAATACCAACCCGCAAAAATGGCGAAGACAGCACCCAGGCTGAGCACGTAATGGAAATGCGCCACCACATA
>JBCCTG010000030.1:0-12458 GCA_039198735.1 Pseudomonadota bacterium
CCTGTGGGCGCCATGCCAGGGCTTTTCATCGAAACGTTGATACTCTCACCCCTGGCGCTCATCTACTCTTTCGCCATCGGCCCTGTGAGCGAAGCGGTTTTCGGAACAGGCTTCAACGTCACGCTTCTTCTCATGGCCGCAGGTCCCATCACGGTGATGCCACTTTTGGCTTTCGCGATCGGGGCGCGGCGCCTGCCCCTCTCCACCATCGGCTTTTTGCAGTTCATCGGCCCGACCATGCAGTTCTTCATCGCCGTCATTGATGGCGAAACCTTCACCCGCGCGCACCAGTTGTGCTTTGGCTTTATCTGGATCGCGGCCGCAGTCTTCGCGGCCGATGCGATCCGGCAATTTCGCGCAAACCGTGTCGCGGCAAAAGCTGTCTGAAAAACGAGTCGGCGGGGCACCTTCAAGGGGGAACGAGGGGAGAGGCACCCCGCCTAAGGCCACCGAAGCGACCCATTGGCGGACAGATGGCAAAGTTTTTGTCAGAAAAAAGCCCTATTTTCCAACAGGTCAATTACGTTTCGTTCAGTCGGTTTTAATCTGTACGGAGGTTCCCGTTCCGGTTGTAGTGTCCATGAGCAGAATCCTCTGCTGACCCCCGGCACTTTGAGTGAGAAGGAATATCATTTCGCCATTTGTTGCAATATCCGTCACTGTTTCGTCATTTTCGATCACAATGGGCGGCAGGCTCTCTCCCGCCTGGGTTGCAGAACCGCGGGTGATCAAAAGTGTGATCAGCAGGGCCGTTCCGCCCATAAGAAGAAGTCCAAGGCCAAGGGCGATGCCCTTGGCGACGGCGAGATTCGGTTGGGATGGGGTTTGTTCGCTCATAAAGGCAGCATTTGACAGAAGCCTCTCAGGTTTGCACGGCCCTTCGGGTGCAAGATCCTATTCTCATCACGGTGACCGAAGGCGCTGGCGAACGTATCGACCGCTGGCTCGCTGAACGCACCCGCCAGTCCCGAACCCAAGTCAAAGCGCTGATCAAAGAGGGGGCGCTGACGATCGATGGCGTCGTCGTGACCGGTCCCACTTACAAAGTTGTGGAGGGTGAGACGATCGCGCTGGTCCCGCCGCCGGTCAAAGACGCAAGCCCCGAAGCCGAGGCCATTCCCCTCGACGTTCTGTTTGAAGATGAGCATCTCATCGTGCTGAACAAACCAGCGGGGCTGGTGGTCCATCCCGCGGCGGGGAATTGGACAGGGACGCTGGTCAATGCGCTTCTGCATCACTGTAAGGACAGCCTCTCCGGCATTGGCGGCGTGGCCCGGCCAGGTATTGTCCATCGCCTGGATAAAGACACTTCAGGGGTGATGGTGGCGGCAAAGAACGATGAAGCCCATCGCGGCCTCAGGCGGCTTTTTTCGATCCACGATATTGAGAGGAGCTACCTTGCCCTTTGCCATGGTGACCCCCGGCCCGCCTCAGGCACCATTGAAATCCCCATCGCCCGCTCGCGCAAAGATCGACTGAAGCGTGAGGCGGATTGGAGCTTTGAACGCACCGATGCCCGCGAAGCCATCACCCATTACAAACGCCGGGAAGCCTACGGCACAGGCCGGGGAAAAGTGGCGGGGGAGCCGATCGCCAGCCTGATCGTATGCACGCTGGAGACAGGGCGCACCCACCAAATCCGTGTCCATCTCTCCACCACCGGTCACCCTCTCATCGGTGATCGGCTTTACGGCAAAGCCGGTGTGGCGGGCCTACAAGGCGATGACGCCATCACGGTGGCCGCGCGCGAAGCCATCCGTGCCTTCAAACGCCAAGCTCTGCATGCCTATCTCTTAGGGTTTGAGCACCCGATCTCCGGCGAGGCCATGCGCTTCGAGACGGAACCACCTGAAGATTTTCAGTTTTTAAGGCAGCATTTGAAGGCGCTTTAGAGCCGCTAGCGCTCACGCCACCCCGAAAAAACCGTCATCGACGCGAGCACGATATAGACGAGCACAGCGAGCGCCACCCCGGTCAGTGCGGCCGCGTTGCTGAAATCCGCCGTCGTGAAGGTGTAGCCAGCGATCTCGTATTCATAAATCAAATCAGGATGCTGGCAGGCAGCATCGGTGCAGCGCCGCAGGGCAAAAAGGATGAGATTGTAGGAGAACGCAAAGCTACCAATGAAAATGAAGGAAGCCGTCAGCACTACGAGTGCCAAAAAGCGAAACACGAACCCAGCCTGCGCCACAAACAGATAAAGGCCCGTGGCGTAAGCAGTGACCATCGTCAGAAGCAGCCCCACCACATCCAAGATATTCCCCAACACCTCCGTGTTGAGATCCAAGATGGTGATCAGATCAGCCCCCTGCTCCATGGTTTTCTGATAGCTTCTTCAAAGCAGCATCGCCAGCGATGATTGCATGACATCGCAAAGACAGCAGGCTCATCGAACCTTATCGATGGTGATAGCCTCACACCTTGGCCCTTCAAAACATCAAGATTGTCACCATTTCTTCTTTGAGGACGAAGAGGCAGATAAGCGTGTAAGCGCGGAAGCTGCTGTCGAGGAACGAGCCCATGGCGACCAAGGCATTGACCACCACCAGCGGCGCGCCGCTGACCCCCGAAGGCGGCCTGAGCCGCTATCTCTCCGAAATTCGGAAATTTCCGATGCTGGAGAAGGATGAAGAGTTCATGCTCGCCAAGCGCTTCTTGGAGCATGACGACCGCGATGCCGCGCAGAAGATGATCACCAGCCACCTGCGCCTCGTGGCGAAAATCGCCATGGGTTACCGCGGGTATGGCCTGCCCACGGGCGAGGTGATTTCCGAGGGCAATGTCGGCCTCATGCAAGCGGTGAAAAAGTTCGATCCTGACACAGGCTTCCGCCTCTCCACCTATGCCATGTGGTGGATCCGCGCGGCGATCCAGGAGTACATTCTGCGCTCCTGGAGCCTTGTGAAAATCGGCACCACGGCGGCGCAGAAAAAGCTGTTCTTCAACCTCCGCAAGCTGAAAGGTCAGATCGACGCCGTCGATGAAGGTGATCTGAAGCCTGACGAAGTGGAGCATATCGCCACCAAGCTTGGCGTCACCCATGACGACGTGATCTCCATGAACCGCCGCATGGCTGGCGGTGACAATTCTCTCAACTCCCCCATGCGCGGTGATGGCGAGGGCACAGCAGAGTGGCAGGACTGGCTTGTCGACGAAAATGCTGTCAATGCTGAAACAGAACTTGCGCAATCGGATGAGTTCGATACCCGCATGGAGCTTCTGCAGCAGGCCATGGGTGAGCTCAATGACCGTGAACGGCATATTCTGACCGAACGTCGGCTCACGGAGGACCCAAAAACCCTCGAAGAGTTGTCGACGGAATATAGCGTCAGCCGCGAACGCATTCGCCAAATCGAAGTCCGCGCCTTTGAGAAGGTTCAAAAATCGATGAAGAAACTCGATAAGGCGATGCGCTCAGGCACGGTGCAGTAAGATTTGATCTGGCCATGTCGACTTTCGGGGGTTAGCCTTCTGCTCGTGGGTGTGCGGGGCAAGTCTAGTGGCCGAACAGGACCAACGTGAAAAAGCGTGGTGGGGCAGCTGGTGGAAGCACGACTTCTCTTGGGAAGGTCAGGATGAGAGCTTCCGCCGCTATTGGGCAGCCGAGCAAAACCGCCTGATCAAAGGCCCGAACGGCAAGCACTACACGCGTTTTCACCTCCCCTTCCATTGGGACAATGGCCTAGCGACGGAGAAAGCGTCTTGGACCGAGGAGAAGCACCAAGCCCTCGCTCAAGCCCTCGAACACATGCTCGAAAACCACCGCGGAGAGGATAACCCCGCCCCCTTTTCGGGAGTGGTCCTCAAACGCGTCCCAAGGATGCTTGCGGTCGATGACAACCACCCCAAGGCCGCCAGCGTAAACTTCCATCGCGCTTGGTTGCACCCCGGAACCACGTGGGCTTCTCAAATGTTCGCGGAGGCGAGCTTCCAGCAGGCCAGCTTCAGCGGCGACGCCCATTTCGGGCGGGCGCAGTTCAGCGGCGACACCGATTTCTGGGACGCGCAGTTCAGCGGCAACGCCTATTTCGGGCGGGCGCAGTTCCCTGCCCATCCAGACCAGCATAGCGGCGCGTTTCAAGGAGCCGTTTTTAACCGGAGCGCCAACTTTATAGGGGCGGGTTTTCGTGCCTTTGGCGCCTTCGATGACGCGGTTTTCTTGAGGGGTGTGCGTTTTAGCCCGGAGGTGCTTCATAAAATCGAGATTGTGGACAATGCTCTTCGCCGTGTCCGGGACGCAAAACGCCTGCACGAAGCGATCGAACACGAAAAAAAGACAAGGCCCGAAGAGCGGGCGGGATCACTACGTCGAAATTGGCGGATCAACAAGCACGCAGCCGAGGGGCAGTTGGGGTACGGGAGCAGCCTGCCGCCGCCGATTTGCGCCGCCGCAGCGTCGCGCCCCGCACCCTTTATCAGGGTCATGACGACCTGCGCCCAACAATGTCCGGCAAGCAGTTGCGTGAATTCAAGAAAAACTACAAAGAAACGCGGGAACAGAACCTCGCTGCATTGGAGAGCGGTGCGCGGACATTAAAGCGCGTCATGGAGGAATCCCGCGACCGCCTGGCCGAACAAAACCTGTATCGCTTGGAGCTTCGCGCCCGCCAGGCCCAGAAGAAAACCAGCGGCTTCGTCAAATTCATGACCGCCGTTTACGGGCGGACAGCCAATTATGGCGCGTCCATGGGCCAGCCGCTTCTCAGCGTGGTCTACGCGGCGGTTTTGTTCACCTTGGTCTTCGCCGTTTGGCATATCGGGCGAGAGGTCGAAGAAACGGTCCCTGAAAGTCTTTATGGCGCGTTGAAATTTTCGGTCGAAAACATCCTCCGCCCCTTTCACGTTTGGAGCATTTCCGAAGACAGAGGCTCGGATTTTGAACGCGCCTTGATGTTCGGCGTCAAGAACAGCGGGGCGAATGGCCTGTGGGTTGCCTTGCTGGCTAGCGTCCAGTCCTTTTTCGGCATCATCATGCTGTTTCTCACTGGCCTCTCCGCCCGCCGCTATTTCCAAATCAACTGAGCCCAAAACCGCGCGCCTTGCATTGCAGCATCGGTTTCCTCTAGCTTTTCGCAATTGCGAAGAGGAGCTTGCCATGCGCGGGGTTTTTCAGGCGGTTTTGGCCGTTTTTTTGAGTCTGGGGGCGTTTCTTGGCATCGCCTGCGCCCAGGAGGTAGGCCAGGTGAGCGCCGAGACGCAATTCATCTTCAATTCGTTCCTGTTCCTCGTGGCTGGCATGGTGGTTATGTTCATGGCCGCAGGCTTTTGCATGTTGGAGGTTGGACTTGTCCGTTCTAAGAACGCCGCCACCATTTGTCTCAAGAACATTGCCCTCTTCGCCATTGCCGGGCTGATGTTTTGGTTCACCGGTTACAACTTTGCTTATCCTGGCGAGTTCAACGGTGTGCTGGGGTTTGAGGGTGCGTTCTGGTCGATCGGCGATTCGACATTGGCAGGCGACAACCCCAAAGCTCCGTCATCGGATTGGTACTTCCAGATGGTGTTCGTTGCGACCGCCGCCTCGATCGTCTCGGGCACCTTGGCGGAGCGCATCAAGCTGTGGCCGTTTCTTGCTTTCGTGGCCCTTCTTACTGGATTCATCTACCCTATTCAGGCGTCGTGGGAGTGGGGTGAGGGCTGGCTTGATGTCTTGGGTTTCTCCGACTTTGCGGGCTCGACACTCGTGCATTCCGTGGGCGGATGGGCAGCGCTCGCTGGGGCGATCCTGCTTGGCGCCCGTGAAGGGAAATATGGCCCGAATGGTGAGGTTGCGCCCTTCCCCGGCTCCAATTTGCCGCTAGCGACCCTTGGCACGTTTATTCTGTGGCTCGGCTGGTTTGGCTTCAACGGCGGCAGCGTGCTGGCCCTCGGCACATTGGAGGCGGCGACGCAAGTCTCTAATGTCTTTATCAAGACAAACATCGCGGCGGCCACCGGCGTTCTCGTGGCCATGGTGGTGAGCCAAATCATCTATGGCCGGACGATTTTGCCCTTCGTCCTTAATGGCGCGATTGGTGGCCTGGTGGCGATCACGGCTGAACCCTTGATGCCTTCCCTGCCTTTGACGGCATTTATTGGCGGCGTGGGCGGCCTCATCGTTGTCGTTGGGGTGCCCTTCCTCGATCGCCTCAAGATTGACGATGTGGTGGGGGCAATCCCCGCGCATCTTTTTGCCGGGATCTGGGGCACGATGGTGGTGCCGCTGTCCAACCCCGAGGCAAGCTTTGCTGTGCAAGCCCTCGGTGTTCTCGGCATCGGCGCCTTCGTCTTCACCATGAGCTTAGCAGGTTGGGCAGCGCTTAAATTCACGATGGGCATTCGTTCCCATGAGGATGATGAGCGCGATGGCCTCGACCTTGGTGAAATGGGGATGTCCGCATATCCCGAATGGACCCGCATGGCGCCTATGGCCGACACAACGCATGTGGCCAGCGGCGCGAAGCATTCCGGGGCCTCTTAAGAAGAGGTCCAAGTCTTCGATATGGGGAGAGGGAACAACAACGCGTGCAAAGCGTCCTCCCTCTCTCGCCATCGGAGATGGTGATCTCTCCCAAAGGGAAAGATGATTTTAGGTTTTAAGCTGCGGGTTGGTCGTCGTCGAAGCCGCTGTCGTCGGAATAGAAGGATGCCGCCATCAAACCAGCGGCCAAAATGATGGTGCCCACCACACCGGCACCGAGCTTGAGCAGCACCGACAAGCGAAACTCCAAAAAGCTGGAGCTTGAGAGCAAAACAAACGCGACGATCACGGCGAACAGGATGCCCACGGTCCACAAAACCAAACGGCGAGCCTTCACCGCAGCCTGGGTGCGTTTTGTGTCCTGAGGGGCGGGAGCACTGGCGGTCTCATCGGACATGGGGCTTGGCTTTCATCGTCTTGTCTCGGCGTCGAATGCTAGCGAAGTGGGGGCACCACCGATACCGGCATTGCGCAAGCTGCGGCATGCTGCCTTTGTGGACGGCAGACTTTGAGGACCCTTGCCGATCCACCCGCGCCTTGCCAAAGCTGAGCCGATGGGTCCCTTTTTGTTGCCTGAAGAGTTTGAAACGTCAGAAGGCCGCAAAGCTGCCTGGCGGAGCCTATGGCTGCATGATCACGGCTTTATCCGGAAGCTGCACCAAAACACCCATAAGCTGCCTGGAGACATGATCCGCACTGGCCAGCCCTCACCCGGCGATATTCGCCGTTGGGCCAATGAGGGCGTTAAAACGGTCATCAACCTGCGTGGGCTGCGCAACAATGTGCGCCAACCGGGTTATTGGCATTTGGAGCGTGAGGCCTGCCGCGAAAACGGCATCACCATGATCGATCACCGCGCCTATTCCCGCGCGGCACCGAAGCCAGACTTTATCTTGGATCTCGACCGGATGTTTCAGAGCATCGCCTATCCTGCGCTCATGCACTGCAAATCCGGCGCGGACCGGGCGGGGCTGGCGAGTTTTCTTTATCTTTTCCTGCGCTGCGAGCAGCCTTTGGAAGACGCCTTCCGCCAGCTGTCCTGGCGCTATGGCCATGTGCAGTCAGGCAAAACCGGCGTGCTCGACCATTTCGTGAAGACCTATGCCGCAGCGGCCGCCAAGGCGGGCGTCCAGCCATCCCGCGAGCATTTCCTGAACTGGGCCGGGAAGGATTACGATCCTTCAGACGTGCAAGACAGCTTTCGATCCAGCGCTGCGGGGAGCTTCCTCACCGAGCAAATCCTGCGCAGGGAATAGCCAAGAGAAGAGCAGCTCCATGACAAGATTTATTGTGATGGTTAACCATGTTTGGGCTAAGGTGGAAATCTATGTCCCATTTCATTGATCGCCGCCTGAACCCCAAGGGTAAATCGCTCGGCAACCGGCAGCGCTTTTTGCGCCGCGCCAAGGGCCAGATCAAAGAGGCTGTAAACAAGTCCTTGCGTGACCGCTCAGTGAAGGAACTCGAGCAATCGGGCAAAATTTCGATTCCTGCCAAATCGACCCAAGAACCGCGCTTCCGCCTCGACGGCGCCTCTGGCCAGCGTCACCATGTGCATCCTGGGAACAAAGAGTTCTCGACCGGCGACCGTTTGAGGAAACCGCCCCAAGGGGGTGGCCGCGGCGGCAAGGATGCCTCCGATGATGGTGACGGTGAGGATAGCTTCAGCTTCACCCTCACCCAGGAAGAGTTCCTCGATATCTTCTTCGAGGACCTGGAACTCCCCAACCTCGTCAAAACGTCGCTCAAAGAAATGACGGCGCATAAATGGCGCCGTGCCGGTGTGACCGTGGCGGGCGCGCCGACGAACCTCAATCTCGTCCGCACCATGAAAAACGCCCATGGCCGCAGGCTCGCCCTTAAACGTCCGTCCACTGCGGAGGTCAACGAGCTGAAAGAACGCCTCTTCAATCTGGAGCGCATTGCACAGCCCACGGAAGAGCAAGCGACCGAGATCAAAGAGATCATCAAAAAGCTCGAAGAGCTGGAGGCGCGCCGCCGCTGGGCCCCTTATATCGACCCGCTCGATGTACGCTACAACGCGTTTCAGCCCCAGCCGGTGCCGACCACGGCAGCGGTGATGTTCTGCCTGATGGATGTTTCAGGCTCCATGGGCGAGCGGGAGAAAGACCTCGCCAAACGTTTCTACATGCTGCTCTACCTCTTCCTGCAAAAGCGGTATGAGAAGGTGGAAGTGGTCTTTATTCGGCATACGCACCATGCCGAGGAAGTGGATGAGGAAACCTTCTTCTACTCCCGCCAGTCGGGCGGTACGATCGTCTCCACAGCGATTGAAGTGATGCAAGAGATCCAACGCGATCGCTTCCCTACGGGTGATTGGAACATCTACGTTGCCCAGGCTTCCGATGGATACACCCAGTCGGGTGACGCGCAGCGCTGCGTCCAGCTCTTGAATGAGGAAGTGCTACCGATCCTTCAGTACTACGCCTATATCGAGATCCTGGATGAGCGCGAGATGGATGTCTTTTCCGACCCCGATGCCGGCGCGGAACTTTGGCGCGCTTACCGCTCCATCGACGATCACCGCTTTGCGCAAACCAGGATCGCCCACCCCCGCGATATCTTCCCTGTGTTCCGGGAGCTTTTTGCCAAGGACAAGAAGGGGCAGGCGGCGTGATCCTGCCCACCCTCATCGTCGCCACGGCTGCACTTGTTCAGTCAGCAACGTTGAATATTCACCCTGCAGAAGCCGCAAAACGGATCGCAAACGAGGACGTCATTGTTCTTGATGTGCGCACCCCGGAGGAGTTCGCGAAGAGCCATATTCCGGGTGCCAAACTCCTCAACCTGCACGATCCCTCGTTCTTAGAGCGCGCAGGCCAACTCGACCCGAACCAAGCCTACCTTGTGCAGTGCCGCAGCGGTGTCCGCTCCGCCCGAGCTGCAGAAATTTTGCAAGAGCTGGGCATCGATACTATCTACAATCTCCAAGGCGGTATCATCGCGTGGGAAAACGCAGATCTGCCAACTGTCACCAAGAGCGAGGAGACACCGCAATGAGCGCCACGCCGAAATCTGACAACCTGCTCTATTCCGAGGCTGCTTGGACGTTTGAAGACCTTCAGCGTACGTTTGATGCAATCGAAGATATCGGCCTCAATGACCTCGGCCTCGACGTTTACAAGAACCAGATCGAAATCATCACGTCGGAGCAGATGCTCGACGCTTACTCCTCCCACGGCATGCCGCTCATGTACCGCCATTGGTCGTTCGGTAAGGCGTTTGCCCGTGATCAGATGAATTACCAGAAAGGCTATGCAGGTCTTGCCTACGAGATCGTGATCAATTCCGATCCGTGCATTGCCTATCTGATGGAAGAGAACTCAATGACCATGCAGGCGCTGGTGATGGCGCATGCTTGTTTCGGTCACAACCATTTCTTCAAGAACAACTATCTGTTTCGTCAGTGGACCGATGCATCGTCAATCCTGACCTATCTCGATTTTGCCAAAAAGTATATCAATCGGTGTGAGGATGAGTATGGCTGGGAAGAGGTTGAACAAACCTTGGACGCAGCCCACGCCCTCCAGGACCAGGGCGTTTTCCGCTACAACCGCCCACCGAAGCTTTCCGAGACCGAGCTGCGCGAGAAGGTGCAAAAGCGCTTGGAGCACGAGCGCGAGACCTTCAACGACCTCTGGCGCACACTTCCTCAGCGTGAGGAGGATGAAGAAGCCGCTGAAGCGCGCCTTGGCGAAGTGCGCAACATCAAACTGCCTGAGGAAAACATCCTCTATTTCGTGGAAAAGGCTTCCCCTTCCCTTCGCCCTTGGCAGCGGGAACTGATCCGTATCGTGCGCAATGTTTCGCAATACTTCTACCCGCAAAAACAGACCAAGGTGATGAACGAAGGCTGCGCCACCTTTACCCACCATTACATCATGAATGAGATGCACCGCCGTGGTCAGATCACGGATGGTGCGATCCTCGAGTTCCTTCACTCTCATTCCTCCGTGGTGTTCCAGCCGGAATTTGACGACCAGCGCTACTCAGGCATCAACCCTTACGCGCTCGGCTTTGCAATGATGGAAGATATCGTCCGCATCGTGACCAAACCTACCGATGAAGATCGCGAATGGTTCCCCGCCATGGCGGGCCACGGCGATTGGCGCGGCGAGCTTAAAAACGCTTGGGCCAATTTCCGTGATGAGAGTTTCATTCAGCAATATCTCTCGCCCAAGATCATTCGCGATTTCCGTCTTTTTGCTCTGGGTGATGACGGTCGCAAACCTTATTATAGGGTCGAAGCGATCCACGATGAACTCGGCTACCGCGATACCCGCGATGCACTGGCCGCCATGTATGATCTTGGCATGCACGAACCAAACCTGCAGGTGACGGGCGCCGACCTTGAAGGCGACCGCACACTGAAGGTCCGCCACACGGTTTATAAAGACCGTACGCTTGATAAAAAAACCAAGGAGCAGGTGCTCACTCACCTGCGCTTTCTTTGGGGCTACGATGTGGAGCTGATAGCGGACAAATCGGGGGCGTAGCCTACCAACCCTCCGACCCAGGAGCGCCTTTGATCGGACCGGTGATACGGCTTGTGACCCAGCCAGCATAGTAGCCGCCGGGCTGGGGTCTGGCCCGCTCGTCACCGACCCAAGCCTCATCGACCAGGCTTGCGTAAAAGACGAAGGCCCCGGCGATGCGATCAAACCCCTGCCCCAAATCGTCCAAGGGGTCGGGGTAGCAATAGGCGGCTTTCGCACGCGTCTCGCCATTCACGATGACATCGAAATAGCTCGCTTCCCCCTTCCATTCGCAAAAACTGGTTCCCGGCACCGCATGCAGAAACTCTGTATGCACATCGTCTGGCGGGAAGTGATAGACAGGCGCGCCGGCGGTTTCGACAACTTTAAGGCCGCGCGACGTCTCGGCGATCACCTGCCCGCCGATGACCACTTTGAGGGGAGCCTCCGCTTCACGCACCTCGGGCGGTCTTGGGTAATCCCAGACACTCTCCTGCCCAGGGCCCGGCGTCTCGATGGACGAAGGGCGCGGCGCATTGTCCCAGGCCTGACGGTGGGCCGTGAGCCGTGCACGGAAGATAGGATCGTCGGGGAGTTTGGCCATCGTCTCACCATGCAAGCTTTCTGAACGATGCCTTCTTAGGGGCGCGAACAGCACCGCGCAAAGAACGCTGGTCACCGGCAGACAGGCAAAAGGGGAAAATGCCGGGGTTCTGTTGCCAGGCCCCCGGCGGCCCCGCCTAGCTCTGATAAGGAACTAGGGCTTGAAAGCGGTTTACCCGCGCTGCGTTACGCAGCGAGAGCGAAACCTTCATCATAGTTGTCATTTGCAACTAGTTTATAGAGCCCAATAACGGAGGCCATCCGAACGAAAGCAGATCCTTTACACGTCTGTCGATGCTCTTTCGGCCCCGCCGCAACCCACTCTTTTCATTGAAAAGAATGACCTCTGGTGGAGCCGCCGGGTACCGCCCCCGGGTCCAGTCCGCTTATTACGAACGCCATTTATCGCCATAGATGCCGAAGCATCACCAACAGTATATAGGCGCTCAAGGTTGACGAAGATAGACCAGGCGCGATTGAAGTTTCTCAAACCTTTCAGAACCGCGCCTTGGGTTGGGAGTTGCCACTTTTGGCATTCAGTCCGACACTCTTATCGATTCGATTGGAAAACATTTTGATGAGCGCCAGTGCCCCATGACAGCGAGCTTACAAGCCTTCAAACCTGAGCTTCCCGTGAACGAAACGGACAGAACTTATTTTGCGCTTCTGCAACGGGTTTTGGACGAAGGCAGCATCCGTGACGATCGCACGGGCACGGGCACACGCAGCGTTTTTGGCCATCAGATGCGCTTCGACCTTTCGGCTGGCTTCCCGCTTCTGACCACCAAACGGGTGCATCGGAAGTCGGTGATTCACGAACTTCTTTGGTTTTTGCGCGGCGAGACGAATGTCAAAAGCTTGCAGGCGGAAGGCGTCAGCATTTGGGATGAATGGGCCGA
>JBCCTG010000031.1:0-12414 GCA_039198735.1 Pseudomonadota bacterium
CATCGGCTTCGGCCAGGGCCTTGGCGAACGGCGAGGCCTCTTCGGCCTTTGGCTCTTCAGCAAAGGGATGCGGCATAGGTGGCGGATCGTCGTCAAAATCTTCCGGTGTGAGCTGTTTGAGAACCGGCCTCTCTTCGATCGTGTCGATCGGTCCTTCAGAGCTCTCGGCACGCATGGGCATAAGGTCGGTGAGCGCCTCGCGGGCCTGGATCAGTTTTTGAATATCGAGGGGTTCGACGAGCTCGTCTTCAGGGACGGGCGCTGGAGGTGCAGCTTGCTGAACATCGGTAGACGGCGCATCGTCAACAGGTTCGCCGCGGGCTTTGAGGACACGCTCCGCCAGACGCTTGGCGAGCGCCGCTGCCGCATCTTGGTCTTGTTGGCTCAAATTCGACTCACTGGCTGCCTGACTGTCCTTCAAAACCTCTTGGAGGATGGCATCGAAATCACGATTCGTCTGCTCGTCCTCGGCGTCGGGCGCGAAAGACATGGCATTTTGCAGTGGCTTGCCATCAGGGCCGGTGCCTTGCGGTTTCAACGTCGCACGCTTCACACCACGCGGCAGGCGCAGGGAGGGACGTTTCGCGGCTTCTGCCATCTCGAGACCTCGCTATGGGCCAGGCTGGCCAAGGCCCCTCCCTGCTTCATGCAGCTTGGTCGCCTCGGCACGGATTCCACCTGGGACTTTCACTTGGCTTGAGTCGCAGTTCAGCGTTACTGCTTCCTTAAGATTCCTTGCTGAATTCTTAGCCTTTTAACCCATGTTAGGATTTCCGGGTGGTGCCAACGATCAAGATAGGTGTGGCCTGGGGGTCGGGAGCTGCACGCGGCTGGGCGCATGTCGGTGTGATTCGCGCCTTCGAGGAGATTGGTATTCCCATCCACGTGGAAGCGGGATGCTCGGTGGGGGCTCTTGTTTCGGCAGCGCGGCGCCTCGGGATTTGGGAAGAATTCCTCGCCTGGGCGCGAGAAATCGGGCCGATCGGTGCCCTAAGCCAATTTGCTCTGAGCATTGGCGCGGGAGGGTTTGTGAACCCGGCGGGCGCATTCGACAGTTTCCGTTATGCCGACAAAGACATTACGGATTTGCATGAACCTTGGGGAGCGGTGGCCACCGATCTTGCCACGGGGCGAGAGGTCTGGCTGACCAAAGGATCGGTGCTCGATGCGGCCCGCGCTTCCAGCTCCATCCCGATGGTGATGCAGGCCGCAGCAGTGATGATCGATGGCGCGGAACGCTGGATGATCGACGGCGCAGCATCCAATCCTGTTCCCGTGAGCCTCGCCAGAGCCCTTGGCGCCGATCGGGTGATCGCGGTTGATCTCAACGCCTCAGCGACAACGCTCACGCGCTTTGTACGCCCCAGAACCCGCGCGGTGGTGCCTGTCGAGGAACCGCCTGCCCCCTCCAAAGATGGCATTATCCCTGAACCCGTGGTCAAGCTGATTCGTGAGACCCAAGCCTATGTGCAGCGGGAAATGGCGCTTGCCAAAGCGAAGGCCCAAGCCAAACCCCATTTTTTCGAAACCGCCGCTGCGACCCTCGACATCGTGCAAACGCATCTTGCGGCGGCCCGCGCGCATATCGACGTGGCCGATGTCAGAATCCAACCCGACCTCGACGGCATCTCCCCTGCCGCTTTCGATCAACATGCTGAGATCGAAGAGCGCGGATACCTTGCAGCGATGGACGTTCGCAGTCATCTTGAAGAGCTCATAGCGGAAGCGCGCGCAGAGGCGTAACGACACCCGCGAACCTCAAGGGAAGAACGATGATCCGTTGCGTGAATGCGTTGTCAGCCATTGTGCTGGCGCTCGGTTTGGCTGCCTGTTCCGAACAACCAAGCGATCTGTTCACCGTCGCCGAAGGCGCCGAAACAGCGCCGCTCATCAAACAAAACCGGTACATGGTGACCTCCAGCGCATTCGGCCATGATGAAACACTCCGCCGGTTGCTGGATGCACTTGATCGCCGTGATCTGACCGTTTTTGCCGTCGTCGATCACGCCGCGAGCGCGGCATCGGTCGAGCTTGACCTGACGCCTGCAAGTCTGGTCATTTTCGGCTCACCGCGGATTGGGACGCCGTTGATCAAGGCTGACTCCCTCCTCGCTGCTGAGCTTCCCCTGCGCGCCGCCGTTTATGACAACGCCGAGGGTCAGACGATGCTAGCCATCACCTCGCTTCGCGCCATTGGCCGAGAGTTCGCGGTGATCGGAGAAACGCAAAGTGAGCGTGTGGACACCATCACCCGCAACCTCAGTGCACTGAGCGCCGAAGTCACGGGCGATCAGTGAGGTCTTAAGCGTCAGGCGTTGTCGGCATCATCACGGTGTCGACGACATGCACGACACCGTTGGATGCTGTGATATCCGTGGCCACCACATTGACGGTTGCACCAGCACCATCGGTCAGTGCAACACCGCCATTGGCCAGCATCGCTGTCAGCACGGTGCCTTCGACCGTTTCCACCTGGACCGATCCACCGTTTTGTTCGATCAAGGCCACAAGATCAGCAGCAGTGACCGTTCCCGTGACCACATGATATGTCAGAACACTCTGCAGAGCGTCACGGTTTTCTGGCTGTAGCAACAGGTCGACTGTTCCTTCGGGCAGCGCCGCAAAGGCTTCATTGATCGGCGCGAAAACCGTGAACGGACCGTCACCTTGCAACGCGTCAGTCAGACCAGCCGCATTCAGCGCAGCCACGAGGGTGGTGAATTGATCATTGCCCGCCGCAACGTCAACAACCGTCCCCGATTGCTGGGCTTCTTGGGATGCAACCTGTTGTGGGTCGAGCGCAACAGCGGCGCAGGAAAGAGAGAGGGCTGTGACGAAACCTACAACGGCTTTATCGATGACTTTCATGGAAGAACTCCTTGTCTGTCTTTTGGGACAAAGCCTACTTAATGCGTCTTGGCGAAATACAGTGCGACACTTGTGTAAGATCGGCCTATATTGCTGAAAACTCATACAGCGACATCAGAAAGACGCCTCCATGACATTGACCATCTATCATGCTCGTTTCACCCGTTCCGTTCGTGTGCGTTGGCTCTGCGAAGAAATGAACCTGACTTACACACTCAAACAGATCGAGAACAATCCTGAGGCGCTGACGGCCGATGACTATACGTCCATCAATCCGTCACAAAAAATTCCTGCGATCGATGATGATGGTCTCCTTTTGTTCGAGAGCACCGCAATTATGCAATATCTGCTGACCAAACCAGGCGGTGAGACACTTGCTCCGTCAGCCGATGATCCGCTCTACGGGCCTTATCTTCAGTGGCTCCACTATGGTGAGGCCGGTATGGGTATGTATGTGACCTTGGCACTGGCGCACAAAACCCTTCTGCCCAAAGATAAACGCATTGAAGCCATGGCTGCCTACGGAGAAAGAGAGAGCCAGCGTTGCTTCAACGTTTTGGCGGGGCCACTCTCTAGCCATGATTATCTTCTGCCCACAGGTTTTTCGGCAGCGGATATCTCCGTCGCTTACATGCTCTTGCTGGCAAAATTTGCAGGCATTTTCAAAAATGATCCGCAGCCGGTGCGTGATTATTTCGACCGGTGCCGAGAACGCGAAGGCTGGACAATTGCAACGGCGGACTAGGGTATATTGCCGCGAAAGTGGATTACCGGTTTCACGTTCGCAAGAGGCTAAAACAAAAATTGAGGGCCGTTTGAAGCCCTATAAAACTGATCACATCAGCTTCAAATGGCTATAACCCGCTCACATTCGTTCGAGGGCGGTGGCGATGCCTCTACGGGTACGGCGGCGCAAATTCGTTTCGCGCTTCAGGAAATCAAGCACCACTGCCTTCGAGACATTGCGCATGCGGACATTGACGATCTCAGATCGGCCATTGCGGTCAAGATCAATCATCGTGTCATAGCGTGTGGGAAAACGGTAAGGGTTCGGACGTTTGTGGATGCCGCCATATTGGCTCGCCGTTAAACCAGGGTGCAAGAAGCACTCGGTGACCATGGTCACGGCATCATGGGGCTGGCTTCGCGGGGCTTTACGGATCAAGCGATGTTGACGCTTGGCATAGGTCAAGTCCTCGAACGCAGCACAGGCTGGAACAGCGCCAGGAAGCGGCGAAACGAGGCCCGCAGGGATCAGATCCGGACCTCGCAAACGCCGCAAAGCATCGAAATCGATTTCGTCCTGCGGAAACAGACGATCAGCATAAAGGTCCCAGTCAGCACGGGTGAAACCTTCACGCTCAGGATGCTCTTGGCGCGTCTGAACAAGCCTTTGAGCAAGGCCGGTCTTTTGGATCTTGAGGTAATAATCACCGTCGATGGTCAGATATTTGACACTGTAAGCGCCGGTTTCCGGCACAGCCGGGGGCCCGCTCACACAAGCCGCCAACGCGAAAAGACATACCAAAAACCGCATTGCTCTATCCCCAAGGAACCGGCCATTGCCGAAGCAAAATCTATCCTTGCAACATCTGGACCAGACAGCGGCGAACCTCAAGAAGCCTGCATCTCTTCAAGGAGTTCAGACTCGAGTTCCTCCAAGATCGCCTCCTGCGCGGCGCCAATGACGGTTTCCCGGCCAAGCTCTAGCATCACAGGAACAGCCAGCGGCGAGACATAATCGAGCGATTTGTGCACGAGATGCCCTCCAACCCGTGCCAAGAGTTTGGAAAGCCGCGCGATATCGAGAAACCCAGCAGCAGCATCGTTCCAAGCCGCCCGCATCAAAATATGATCAGGCTGATGATCACGCAGGACATTATAGATGAGCCCTGCGGAGAAGCTGACCTGGCGGCCTGATTTCTCCTGACCAGGATGGTTGCGCTCGATCATCCCGGCGATCATCGCGCAATTGCGAAACGTTCTCTTCATGAGCTGCGCATCGGCGAGCCAAAGGTCGAGGTCTTCTCCTAGAAGATCCTCTTCGAAAAGCTCCTTCATATCGAGGTTTGAGGGATCCTTCCGCATCCAGACAGAAAGTGCGTATTCCGTTGGACAATATCCCAAAGGCTCAAGCCCCATCCGCTCCAAACGGCGCGTGATCAGTGTACCGAGCGACTGATGAGCGAGCCGACCGTCGAACGGATAACAGACGAGGAAATAGCGGTTCTTGCGAGGGAATGTCTCGATCAAAAGCTCATCGGGTTTTGGGATATAGGATTTAAGCTTCTGCAAATCGAGCCATTCGCGGACGGGATCTGGCAATGCTGACCAGGTTGAAGGGTCATCCATCATCATACGCACACGACCTGCCAGAAAGCTTGAGAGGGGAAGCTTCGCTCCCTGCCAGCTTGGGATCTTTGCTTCGTTGTCAGAGGATTTTGTGACGTAGACATCCATATCCACCACGCCCTCAAACCGCAAAATCTCACCTGCGAAAATGAAAGTGTCGCCTGGGGTGAGTTGGCTTAAGAACCACTCCTCGATGGTGCCGAGTTTTCGCCCCCCTCGCGGCTGTTTCGCACGGCCATCTTTCCGCGCGATTTTACCGTAGCGGACATTGTAAGATGGAAGTTCCACAATGGTGCCAGCATTCATACGATAGAGCTGCGCCGTGCGCGGATCACGTATGCGCATACGGCCATCCGGCATTGGCACGATACGCTTAAACCGGTCATAGGCGCGCATGGCATAACCGCCAGTGGCTACGAATTCGAGAGCATCATCAAAGGTTTCGCGATCAAGATCAGCGTAAGCCGCGGCGCTTCTCACTTCCTCAAAAAGATGATCAGGGTTGAAAGGTTCAGCACACGCCATACCCCAAATATGCTGACACAGCACGTCAAGGGCACCGGATTTCGGCGGATCGCCATCGAGCAGTCCCTCTCCCACTGCTTGTTGCGCTGCAACGCATTCCAAAACTTCAAATCGATTGGTTGGAACAAGGATTGCTTCGGACGGCTCATCCATCCGGTGGTTCGAACGCCCAATCCTTTGCATCAGCCGCGCTGCACCTTTTGGGGCACCAAGACAAATACAAAGATCCACCGCACCCCAATCAATACCCATATCGAGGGTGGCGGTGCACACAACAGCTTTAAGATCCCCCTTCGCCATCGCCGCCTCGACACGCTGGCGCTGCTCGCGCTCCAAACTACCATGGTGAAGTGCAATGGGAAGCGCGTCTTCGTTCATGCGCCAAAGCTCTTGAAAGCAGATTTCGGCCTGACTTCTTGTGTTGGTGAAGACGAGGGTTGTCGTGTGCGCTTTGATCGCCTCGTAGATCGCCTCGAAAGAATGTCGCCCCGAATGGCCCGACCACGGAATATTTTCTCCCGGCGTGAGAACTTGAACGGATGGTTGCACGCCGCCCTTCCCCATCACCAAAGCTGATCTTTCGATACCACCCCCACGCTGGGGCACGAGATAGCGGCGCAGGGGCTCGGGGTCGTCCACAGTCGCCGAAAGGCCAATCGTCCGCATACCTGGTGCGAGTGTCCAAAGCCTTGCAAGATCCAAGGATAAAAGATCACCGCGCTTTGACCCCTTGAGCGCGTGAAGCTCATCAAGGATAACGCAGCGCAGCCCTGAAAAAAGATCGCCTGCGGAAGAGTGCGCCAGGAGAAGCGAGATCTGTTCAGGGGTGGTCAGAAGAATGTCAGGCGGCGCCGTTCTCTGCCGTTGACGGATGGATGACTTGGTGTCCCCCGTCCGGCTTTCGATCACCACAGGCAGTTGCATATCATCCACTGGCGCGCGAAGATTGCGAGCGATATCAATAGCTAGCGCTTTCAGCGGTGAAATATAGAGCGTATGCAGAGAGCGTTTATTACGCGGTGCAGCAGTCAGCTCAACAAGGCTCGGCAAAAACCCAGCGAGGGTTTTGCCGCCACCTGTGGGCGCGATCAGCAGACTGGATAAACCTTCAAGACTGTTCCTCAAAATCTCAGCTTGGTGATCGCGGAGCGTCCAACCGCGAGACGCAAACCAATCGGCGAAGCGCGGTGGGAGAAGGCCTTGATCCGCCACCGGACTAAAGGTCGAGTTCAGCCTCAAGCGCACGGCTTTGGATGAAAGCTTTACGCGGCTCCACCACGTCACCCATCAGCTTAGTGAAGGTGTCGTCGGCTTGATCAGCCTCTTCGATCTGCACTTGCAACAGTTGCCTGGCGTTCACGTCCAACGTCGTTTCCCAAAGTTGATCCGGGTTCATCTCACCCAAGCCCTTGTAGCGCTGGGTGGTCACACCTTTCGAGCCGGCAACGCGCAAAGCTTCGAGAAAATCAAGCGGTCCGTAAACAGCAGTTTCCGTTTCGCCACGGGTGAGCGTTGCAATGCCTGAAAAAGCATCACGAATAGCCTCAGCATCCGACGAAAGGCGACGCGCATCATGACCAGCACGGGTCTCTTGGTTTAAAACATAGGCTTCACGCACGCCGCGCACATCGCGGGCAAGGATCACATCACCGTTTTCAAACCGCGCTGACCAACCACGCTCATACTCTTCGCTGATGGCATCGAGACGCGTTTCCAGCTCATGCAAAGCTTCTGCATCCGGATCTTCAGCACCGAGCACACCTGTTAGTGCGGCAAGCACAAGCACATCCCGGCGCAGCCAAGCTGGAAAAGCCTCAGCCCGATTTTTCACGGCACGGGACTTCTCAATCAAATCAGCAAGGTCACGGCCGGTCCTCTGTGCGCCATTGGCGTCGGTCAGAATTGCACTGCTCACGCCCTCAGCATAAAGATAATCACTCAAAGCACGCTCATCCAAGAGGTAGCGTTGCGACCGTGACTTTTCCACGCGATAAAGCGGCGGCTGGGCAATATAAAGATGCCCGCGACGAATAAGCTCTGGCATCTGACGATAAATGAAGGTGAGCAAAAGCGTCCGAATATGGGCACCATCAACATCAGCATCAGTCATGATGATGATCTTGTGATACCGCAATTTATCGGCGTTAAAATCGTCGCGCCCGATACCGGTACCGAGCGCCGTGATCAGTGTACCAACCTCTTGGCTCGACAGCATTTTATCGAACCGTGCACGTTCGACGTTGAGGATCTTACCCTTTAGAGGCAGGATCGCTTGGTTCTCGCGGTTGCGCGCCTGCTTTGCCGAGCCACCAGCAGAGTCGCCCTCGACCAAGAAAAGTTCAGATTTGGACGGATCACGCTCCTGGCAATCGGCCAGTTTTCCGGGCAGGGAGGAAATATCAAGAGCGCCCTTGCGCCGCGTCAACTCGCGGGCTTTTCGGGCCGCTTCACGGGCGGCGGCGGCTTCGATCACCTTGCCGACGAGGCGTTTTGCCTCTGCTGGATGTTCCTCGAACCAAGTGCCCAGCTCTTGCCCCACAATGGTTTCCACCACCGGACGAACCTCGGACGAGACAAGCTTATCTTTCGTCTGGGAGCTGAATTTCGGATCAGGAACCTTCACCGACACAATGGCCGTCAGGCCTTCGCGCGCGTCATCACCGGAGAGAGAGACCTTCTCACGCTTCAAAAGTCCTGAACTTTGTGCATAGCCATTGACCACACGGGTCAGCGCAGCACGGAAACCGGCCAAGTGCGTTCCGCCGTCACGCTGGGGAATGTTGTTCGTGAACAGAAGAACTTTTTCGTGGTAGCTGTCGTTCCACCACATCGCCACCTCGACAGTGATTCCATCTTTCTCTGAAATCATCGTCATCGGCTCAGAAATGAGGGGCTGTTTGGATTCATCAAGATGCCGGACAAAGGCGGTCAAACCGCCCTCATAATAGAGCTCAAGCTCTTTTTGGTCCGCATGACGATGATCGGAGAGAATGATTTTGAGACCTGAATTCAAGAACGCAAGCTCGCGCAGGCGCCGCTCAAGCGTCGCGAAATCAAAATCCGTCGAGCTGAATGTCTCCGTTGACGGAAGAAATGTCACTTGCGTGCCGGTTTCGTCCGTGTCGCACGTGGCCTTGAGATCAGCATCGGCGTCGCCGTGGCGGAAAGTCATTTCATAGGTGCGCCCGCCGCGCCAGATCTTAAGATCAAGACGCTCCGACAGGGCATTCACCACGGAAACCCCCACACCGTGAAGACCGCCAGACACTTTGTAGCTGTTCTGATCAAACTTCCCGCCCGCATGGAGCTGGGTCATGATGACTTGCGCCGCCGACATGCCCTCATCTTCGTGCATCTCCGTGGGGATGCCGCGACCATTATCACGCACGGTGACCGAGCCATCATCGTTCAGCGTCACATTGACGGTATCGCAATACCCCGCCAGCGCCTCGTCGATGGCATTATCGACCACCTCATAGACCATATGATGCAGGCCAGAGCCGTCATCGGTATCGCCGATATACATGCCAGGACGCTTGCGGACAGCATCTAAGCCTTTGAGAACTTTGATCGATTGGGCGCCGTAATCGGCTGCGCCATGGGTTTGATCGTCGAGGGGAGCTGCCTCTGAGGCCATCCGCCAAAATCCTTTGGAAAACTGTTGCGATTCTGCGACAAATATAGGCCCAAACGGTCCAATTCCCAAGCGTTTTGACCGGGAAAGCACCCCAAAAAACCTAAGTTTTCTGAGGGTTTCCGCGATTTCAGCAGGCGGATGGCTGAAGATGGTCCATAGCCTCCAAAAAGGGGGCAAAAGCCTCAGGATCCGTCCCCGTAAGAAAGGCCTGAAGCCCCAAAGTGTCCAAAATCGTGGCGAGGGCTTTGCGGCGGGTTTCATCGAGATGCGCGACAATTTCATCGAGAAGAAGAACAAGCGCAGCGTCCGATTGGCCCTTGGCGGCAAACGCCCGCGCCAGGATGAGCCCGATCAAGAGCGCCTTTTGCTCTCCGGTGGAGCAGTGCTTGGCAGGCATTTGTTTTTCAAGATGGGTGACAAGAAGGTCCGAGCGATGGGGGCCCGCAAGGGTGCGCTTGGCATCGCGATCGACACGACGGTTGCGCATCAGCCGTTCGGCAAAACGTTGCGCAGCCACCTCCTGCCCGCCCTCCGCCACGTCGATCTCAATGTCACCTTCGATGAAAAGTTGCGCCCGCGGGAAAGCATCTTCGCGCAAGGCTTCGTAACCCGCAGCGAGGCTTTCCATCGTGTCGTGACGGGTTGCCGTCATGGCGACACCGGCCTCCACCATCTCGCGCTCGAAAGCCGCCAGCAAGGAAGGATCACCGCCTGCCTCCAAAAGCGCCATGCGTTGCTTCATTGCCTTTTCATAGCGGGCGGCGTTTTGGGCGTGAGCGGATGATCCGGCCGCAGCGATCCGATCAAGAAACCGGCGTCGGTCACCAGGGGCCTCGGCAAAAAGGCGATCCATCGCAGGAATGAGCCAGAGAAACCGGATGACATCGTTGAGGACGACGGCGCTTTTGACGGTCTCGCCATCGATCTTCACCTCGCGGCGATCATGGCGCGGGGGCGGAATGGAGACGACCATGCGCAAGGGATCATCGTCCGCATCCAGCGTGATGGCCGCGCCGGGGGCGCCGCCCGCGCCATGGCGGACGATATCGGAGAGCTTCGCCCCGCGCAGGCCCCTGCCCGCCGAAAACAGCGTGAGTGTTTCGAGAAGATTGGTCTTCCCCGCGCCATTGGGGCCGGTGATGACCACGGACCGACCACTAAGCTTGGCGTCAAAGCTTTCATAGGATCGGATATCCCGAAGGGTGATGGCGGTGATGCGGCGCATTTTCGCGCCCCGCTCACACCCTCAGGGGCATAAGAACATAGAGGGCATGCGGATCTTTTTCGTCCGTAATCACCGTGGGTGAGGCCGTATCCGCAAAAGCAAAGGTGGCTGTTTCACCGTCCACTTGCGCGGTGATGTCGAGAAGATATTTGGCGTTGAAACCGATCTCGATCGCGTCACCGGGATAATCGACAGTCAGATCTTCCGTAGCCGTACCGGACTCAGGACTGTTGACGTTGAGGCGCAAGACATCGCCCTCAAGCTCAAGCTTCACAGAGCGGGTTTTGTCCGCCGACACCGTGGAGACGCGGTCCACGGACTTTGCAAATTCCGCCGGATTGACGCGCATGATTTTGTCATTCCCCTCAGGGATCACACGAGCATAATCCGGGAACGTCCCATCGATCAGCTTGGTGGTCAGCACGATATCGTCAAAACGGAAACTCATCCGCCCGGTGGAGACGAGCACATCGACACTTTCACCCACATCGTCGAGAAGACGGCGAAGCTCAAGAACGGCCTTACGCGGAACAATCACACCAGCGAGACCTTCGGCGCCCTGCGGCAATCCTGTATCGAGCCGCGCAAGACGGTGCCCGTCGGTTGCCACGGCGCGCAAGAGGCTCGTGCCGCCATCTTCGTGGGCATGCAGATAAATTCCGTTGAGATAGTAGCGGGTTTCTTCTTGGCTCATCGCAAAACGGGCTTTGTCGATGAGGCGGCCAAGATCTGTGGCCGAAATTTGGAAACGCTGGCCATCTTCGGCTTGCGGAAGAGACGGGAAATCGTCTTCAGGCAGGATGGCAAGACCAAATTCCGATTGACCCGCCGAGAGACGGAGCTTTCCGTCCGAGGTTTTTTCCAGCACCACCTGGCTGCCGTCGGGCAGCTTTTTGACAATATCGAAAAGTGTGACCGCCGCAGCCGTGGCCGATCCCGCCTGCTCAGCATCGGCAGGGACCTTCTCAATGATCTCGATGTCTAAATCCGTGGCGGTGAGGGAAAGTGTCCCCCCGTCCGCGCGCAAGAGAACATTGGACAAAATGGGGATGGTGTTGCGGCGCTCGACCACCGACTGAACGTGAGACAATGCCTTTAAGAGCGTGCCGCGCTCGATGGTGACCTTCACGGTGGCCGTACTCCTTATTGCCGCGGCGACAGATGCGCCAGCTTAAGTCAGGGCGGAAACAACAGCATACCCTAACGCGGCGCGCTAGTGCGAACGCAATTTTTGCAACATCAGTCGTGATCGAATTCGTCGAAGATTCGGGTGATCCGCGCGCCAAAAGTGGCATCGGTTTCCGCTAAAATTTCTGCTGTCTTGATCGAATGCATCACCGTTGTGTGGTCTCGACCAATCATCGAACCAATGGCGGTGAGCGGTGTGTCCGTGAGCTTGCGAACGGCGAGGCAAAAAGCGTGGCGCGAGCGCACGATGGGCTGCTTGCGCGAGCGACCCATAAGGTCAGACTTGGACACATCGAAGACTTCCGTTGTGAAATCGAAAATCGCTTCGGGTGTCAGTGATGGCCGACGGTGGCTCAAATGTTCAGAGAGCAAACGGCGTAAGCGCTCGTCATTGATCTCTTGGCCAATCTCGGCTTCCGCCTCAGTCGCCACCTGGACAAGGCTCATGGCGCCTTCCAATTCGCGCACGGAGTCTTCACAGCGACGCGCAATATACTCGATATGTCGTTTGGAAATAGCCACACCTGACGTGGCCGCGCCTTCCTCAGCGAGTTGGGTCGCGATCCTCAAACGAAGGTCAAGATCAGGTTTATCGACACCGACACATGTACCCCCAGCA
>JBCCTG010000032.1:0-12188 GCA_039198735.1 Pseudomonadota bacterium
GAACAAGCGACTGAACAAGCAAAACGCTCGATCGGGAGCACGGCGCGGCAGTATGAAACACTCTTGGTCCCCGTGGGTTATGCCTTCGCCATCTGGCTGCCGCTGTTTGGCGGCGCCCTGCTTTTTGCGCTCTGGATGACGTTTTCGCCGCGCAACCGTGAGCCTGAGGTCGCAAAAGTGGGCTGGCTCGCCATTGTCGCGTTTTTCGCCAACACCGTTTGGGCCATCCACCAACCCTTGATGGGGCCAGGGTTTTTGAGTTTCGCTGTTCTGGAGGTGATCCTTCTTTTCTCCTTCCTCTCGGCCAAGGCGTCTTGGGGCATCCCCGATCTTCAGATGGGTGACCGGATCGCCTGCGCGCCTTTGTTCGCTCTGATGGGATGGCTTTTTGTGGCCTCGCCAGCGGGTCTGACCGTGGCTTTGCGTTTCATGGGCATGCAACCGCTCGGCGGGACGGAGCGGATCGAAGCCTTGATCGTTTTGGGGGTCTGGCTGCTGATCGCGGCAGCCCTCTCCTGGAGCATCAGGTCGTGGGTCTTTGCCGGCACAGTGATCTGGGGGCTTGTCGGCGTCGCCATGGCCAATCGCAGCGACGGCGAACCCCTTCTTGCCCAAGCTGCCATAGCCAGCGTTGGTGTCGTGGTCATCGCCACATTGATCAGCAAGCTCAAAGGTCAAAGAAGCGTCGATGCCGCCCCATGACAGGCAGGCTTTTTATCGTCTAAGGGCCTCCCCGTGACCAACAAACCAGCGATTTTAGAGACCAAAGCCACCACCAAACGCGTCCATGTGAAAACCTGGGGCTGTCAGATGAATGTCTATGACAGCGAGCGTATGACAGGCCTTCTGAAGCCCCTCGGGTATGAGACCACCGAGGAGCCCTCGGAAGCTGACCTTCTCATCCTCAACACCTGCCACATTCGTGAGAAGGCGGCGGAGAAAGTCTATTCCGAGCTGGGGCGCCTTAAAGATGTCAAAGCCCGCGGCGGCACCATTGCCGTGGCAGGTTGCGTGGCCCAGGCCGAAGGCGCGGAGATGCGCGCCCGCGCACCGCAGGTGGATTTCGTCATCGGCCCGCAAAGCTACCACAAGCTCCCCGAACTGATCGCCAAGGGCGCCCGCGCGTCCGGTGAGCACCTGGCCACGGATTTCGATATCGACGCAAAATTCGATGCCCTGACCCAAGAGAGGGACGTTCGGGGGTCCACGGCCTTCGTCACCATCCAAGAGGGTTGCGATAAGTTCTGCACCTTCTGCGTGGTGCCCTACACACGAGGCGCCGAAGTCAGCCGCTCCGCCGATGCCATCACAGCGGAGGTCAGGAGCCTTATCCAAAAGGGTGTGCGCGAAGTCACCCTCCTAGGGCAGAATGTCAACGCCTGGCACGGTGCAGCGCCCGCTGGTTCGATGGCGGAGGGTTGGGGCTTGGGTGAGCTTTGCCGACACCTTGCCAAAATCGATGGGTTGGAGCGGATCCGTTTCACCACCTCCCACCCCCGCGATATGGATGACAGCCTCCTCGCCGCCTTCGGTGATGAGCCGAAGCTGATGCCTTATCTGCATCTTCCCGTACAGGCGGGCAGCGACCGGATCTTGACCGCCATGAACCGGGGGCACACCGCAGAAAGCTACATCCGCCAGATCGAACGGGTGCGTGCGGCACGGCCTGATATTGCGATCTCCGGCGATATGATCGTCGGCTTTCCGGGGGAAGATGAGGCGGCCTTCGAGGACACAATGGCTCTTGTGCGCAAGGTCAACTACGCCAGTTGCTTCAGCTTCAAATACTCCCGCCGCCCCGGCACCCCTGGCGCGGCCATGCCCAAACAGGTGGCCGAGGACATCAAATCCGAACGTCTTCAGCGGCTACAAACCCTCCTGAACGAACAGCGCCGGGCCTTCGACGAAAGCCAGATCGGCCGCACTCTGCCGGTCCTCTTCGAAAAGCACGGCCGCGAAGACGGCCAGCTTTCAGGCCGCAGCCCCTACCTTCAGCCCGTCCACGTTCAAGCACCGGACAATCTCTTGGGACAGATCGTCCCTGTCCGGATTGAGGCAACGAGCACGAACAGCCTGCGCGGGGTGCTCGTTTGACGGGCGAGACATTGCTTTTCGAGAACCCACGCCTGGTGCGCGATCTTTGCGGTCCGCATGATGCGCATTTGATGATGATCGAGCAGGCCCTCGACGTGCGCGTCGATGCCAAATCCAACGAGATCACCATCCGCGGCGGCGACCATGGGCGTCTTCAAGCCAAAGCGGTGATCGAGCAACTCGCCATCCGCCTTGAAAACGGCCAGACCGTCAGCGCGGCTGATGTCGAGGGTATGCTGAGGATCGAACGCTCCCCCGAACCCGTCGCGACCAAACGTAAGGCGGGCGGGCAATCCCTGAACCTCCCCAAACGGATGATCACGCCGCGCTCAAACGCCCAGAGCCAATTCATGGAACAGCTAAGCGGGGAGGAGCTCGTCTTCGGCGTGGGGCCTGCTGGCACGGGCAAGACTTACCTCGCTGTGGCCAATGCCGCATCGATGCTGGTCAGCGGCCAGGTGGAGAAGGTCATCCTCTCCCGCCCCGCGGTGGAGGCGGGGGAGCGCATCGGCTTCCTCCCCGGCGATATGAAGGAGAAAGTCGACCCCTACCTGCGCCCGCTATACGATGCTCTTTATGATGTGCTGCATACGGATTTTGTTGATCGCAAACTGGCGGCTGGCGAGATTGAGATTGCGCCCCTCGCTTTCATGCGCGGACGCACCCTGGCCCGCGCCGCGATCATCCTGGATGAGGCACAAAACGCCACGGTGCAGCAAATGAAGATGTTCCTCACACGTTTCGGTGAGAATTCCCGCATGGCGATCACCGGTGATCCTTCACAGACAGATCTTCCTGATCCGCGCCAGTCTGGTCTTGCCGATGCGCTCTCCCTTCTCACAGAGATCAAAGGCGTCGCCGTCACCCGCTTCACCGGCGCAGATGTTGTCCGTCACCGCCTGGTGGGGGAAATTGTTCGCGCCTATGATGCCCGTGACACCTTGCGGGTTCCCAGCACCTAGAGCCGTTTTTGTTTTGGCCTCTTGCGAACGCAAAACCGGTGATCCACTTTTGCGGCAAAAGGCTCTAATGCTCGGAAAATTTTTGAGGCGTTCTTGTGAACCTTTCCCTCCGCCGCGCGTCCAAAAGGTATGAATGGGGTCGGTCATGGTGATGACCCGCATCGAAGATCAACGATGGAGCGTGCTCCCCGTTTCTTCCATGCTCCCTGCAATCGAAGGATCCCTCGCGGCGGAAACGCATGACCCACGTCTCAGTCGCGAGGCGACCCTCCTCTTCACCAGCGATAGCGAGGTACGCGCCCTCAATGCTGCGTGGCGTGAAAAGGATAAGTCCACCAATGTCTTATCCTTTCCCGCCGAGCCCCTGCCGGGCCTGCCGGAAGCGGCGCAACCTTTGGGCGACATCGCCCTCGCCTTCGAAACCTGCGCCCGAGAAGCCGACGAGAAAGGGATTTCTCTGAAAGATCATGCAACGCATTTGATCGTTCATGGTGTTTTGCATCTTCTCGGCTATGATCACATCAGTGAGGAAGAAGCCGAGGCCATGGAGGCTTTGGAACGGAAGGTCCTTGCCGGGCTGGGTATCGCTGATCCTTATTGAGGACACACCAGCTCAAGACAGTAAAGTGGAGACGACCATGCCCGACGGCTCTGAGCCGTCCCGGACCGCCGCCCCTGCGGCACCACCTGCCAATGGACACGGCCCATCACCCACCCCGAGCCAACCGCGCGAGCGGAAGGGGATCAGCAGCTTGTTCCGCCGCCGAGGACACGCGACCGAAGAACCCACCATCCGCCACGGTAATGGTGAGGAGCGCATGCTGTCCGCCGCGGAAAAAGCGATGATCGGCCGGGTGGTGGCGCTTGAAACCGTGCGTGTCGGCGATGTCGCTATCCCGCGGGCGGATATCATCGGGATCGAGGTGACGGCCCCGCTTTCCGAAGCGCTGACCACCTTTGCCGAGGCGGGCCACTCACGCCTGCCTGTCTATCGCAGCGATCTTGATGACCCTTTGGGTTTTGTGCACATCAAGGATGTCGTTTCGATCCTTGCACGGGATGGCGGCTGTTCGGACGATGCCGAGATTTTGGAAGGCATCGTCCGTAAGCTGCTTTATGCCCCGCCCTCTATGCCCGTGGCGGAGCTTCTCCTGCGTATGCAGGCCCAGCGTATTCACATGGCCCTGGTGATCGATGAGTTCGGCGGCACCGATGGGCTCGTCACCATCGAAGACTTGATCGAGGAAATCGTTGGCGATATCCGTGACGAACATGATGCCGCCGAGGATATGCGTCTACGGAAGACCCCTGGCGGTCGCTGGGACTCCGATGCGCGGGTGGAGCTTGATGCCCTCGAAATTCGGTTGGGGATCAATCTGCGCACCGATGATGAAGAGATCGACACCCTTGGCGGTTTGGTTTTCAGCCTTGCGGGCCGTGTGCCTTTGCGCGGCGAAGTGATCCCGCACCCTGCTGGCCATGAGTTCGAGATTGCCGAGGCCGACCCGCGCAGGGTCAGGCGTGTGCTGATCAGTCTGGCGGACGCCCGAGGACCTAGCCCGGAGCCATCACTCGCATGAATGCCCTCACGGTTGCCCAAAAGGGCCTCGTGCGGATCAGCCATCTGCAAGGCTGGCGCCGCCCCCTGATCGGCTTAGGCTTCGGCGCGCTCGCCGCCCTATCCTTCGCGCCGCTGCGCTTTTTCCCGGCACTGATCATCTCTTTTTCAGGCCTTGCGCTTCTCCTCGAAGGCACCGTGAACCATGACAAAGGATGCAAAGCCGCCTTTTGGACAGGGTCCGCCTTTGGCTTTGGCTATTTCACCATAAGCTGCCTGTGGCTCGCCAATGCCTTTTTGGTGCAGGCGGATCAATTTGCCTGGATGATCCCGCTGGTGCTGCCAGCCTTCTTTTTCGGCCTTGGGCTTTTCTTCGCTCTTGCAAGCCTCGCCCATGTGATGATCCGCAAGCGCTGGACGATGCCAAGCGACGGGGCGCTTCTGCCGCTTCTTTTCACCCTCTCCATCGCTGAATGGTTGCGCGGACATATTCTGACGGGGCTGCCCTGGAATCTCACCGCCCAGGCGACAGCGGGGTCGGGCATCCTCCTTCAGCCCTTAGCCGTATTAGGCCCTTACGGGTACGGATGGGTTCTCACGCTCCTGGCACTCATCCCAGCAGCGGTCGTTCTCGCCCCCGCTCACAGCAAGAGACTTGGGGCGCTTTTCCTCGGCATCTCAACCCTTATCACAGCTTACGGAGCAATTCGCCTCGACCTCCATCCTACGCAGTACCGGGACGATGCGCATATTGTCGTGGTGCAGCCCAATGTGGCCCAGCGAGACAAACTCGACCCGCAAAAACGCCGGGAGGCTCTTTTGCGCAATTTGGAAGTCTCCCGCGAGGAAACCGTGGGTCTTTCCAACCAATCCGTCTACGTACTTTGGCCGGAGAATGCCTACCCCCTCCTCGACCGCATCCCCGATTTGCCGGGCAAACTGGCTGAGGATTTGCCGCAGAACGGATTCCTCATCTCCGGCTCCATCCGCAGTGCAGGCAAGAACGGTTATGCCAACACGCTTTTGGTCTTTGGCCCGGCAAATGCCGGCGGGCATCTTCTCACCGCTTACGATAAGCACCGCCTGGTCCCCTTTGGCGAGACCTTGCCTTTCTACGGGGTCTTCGAAGCCCTTGGCATCGCCTCCTTAAGTCCGGTGGGCGGCGGCGGCTTCACGCCAGGACCTGGCCCCAGGGTCATCGAAGCGGGCGCCGCGCCGTTCGCACCCCTCATCTGCTATGAAGACGTCTTCCCAAGCACACTTTTCCCCAAAGGCACGCGCCCCGATTGGCTCGCCGTGGTCACCAACGACGCCTGGTTCGGCGATGCAGCGGGTCCAAAGCAGCACCTCGATATTGCCCGCATGCGCGCGGTGGAGACAGGCCTTCCCCTTGCGAGGTCGGCGAACACTGGTATCTCCGCAGTGATTGATCCGGCAGGGCGTGTTGTGTCCACTTTGCCGCTCTACCAGTCAGGCAGCATCACCATGGCATTACCCGTATCACTTGTAACGCCAGTTTTTACTCAACTTGGTGATATGCTTTTTGTTGGTTTCTTGATCATAAACGCCTGGATGGTGTTGACGTTGAGGAAACAACGGGGAATTGAAAAGAGCAACTTTATCGCGACAAGCTGAGTGAGAACACGTGGAACAAAAGACCAGCACTCAAGAGAACAAACGTGCCCCGCACCCTATTGATGTGCATGTGGGCTCACGCGTGCGCCTGCGCCGGATGATGCAGGGCATCAGCCAAGATCGCCTCGGCGAGGAACTGGGCCTCACCTTTCAGCAGGTTCAGAAATACGAGAAGGGGGTCAACCGCATCGGCGCGTCCCGCCTTTACGAGATCGCCCGCATCCTGACCGTGCCGGTGCAGTTTTTCTACGATGATTACGGCGACGGCCCCGAGACGTTGATCGGTTTTGCCGAGACCCAGCGCAACATCGACCAGAAAGACGATCGCGCTGATTTCCTGGCGACGCTTTCGACACCGGAAGGAATGCAGCTCTGCCGCGCCTTCTCGAAAATCAAAGATTACCAGGTGCGCCGACGGGTCCTCGATCTTGTCAAAACCCTCGGCGAAGAGTCCGACGAAAGCTAAGACACCTCGCGGTGACGACTGCGCGAGACAAAGCAAAAAAGACCGCTTAGGGGTCGCGCAAAATCTTTTGCGGAGGCCTTCTTTTATGCTGGATTTTCGTCACGACGATCTGAACTTCAACGAACCCTATGCCGAGGCGGACGAGGCCGTGGTGCCGCGCCTCTTGGCGGCATCAGGAGCTGTCCTGCGCAGTGAGGATGCGTCGACACGGGTCGCAACCCAGCTCATCGAGGGAATCCGCAGACGCACCAAGGGGGGTGCCAATCTCGACGCATTTTTGCGGGAGTACGGACTGTCCACCAAAGAGGGGCTCGCCCTGATGGTGATGGCGGAAGCTCTCCTGCGGGTGCCCGATGCGAAGACCCAAGGCCAACTCATCGAAGACAAAATCTCCGCTGGAGATTGGGTTCACAATGAGACGAAATCCGACTCGCTCTTCGTGGCAGCCGCCGCTTGGGGGCTTGGCCTGACAAGCCGTGTGATCCGCCCAGGGGAAACCCCGCAAAACACACTTCAAAACCTCACCCGCCGCCTTGGCATGCCCACCGTGCGTGTCGGCGTACGCCAGGCCATGGGTTACCTCGGCCATCAATTCGTCTTGGGGCAAACCATTGAAGAAGCCCTGCGCCGCGCCAAGGGCCCTGAAAAAACTGGTTACCGAACATCCTACGACATGCTCGGTGAGGGTGCACGGACGTTTGAAGACGCTGAGCGCTATCTTCAAGCCTACCACGATGCGATTGCCGCGATCGGTCAGGGCACCGATCACGATGCCATCCCCCAGCGCGGCATTTCGGTTAAGCTTTCAGCCCTCAATCCAAATTACCACGCCAGGCATTGGGACGAAGCCGTTGCCGATCTAACGCCCAAGCTGATTGAGCTGGCGCGCGCCGCGAAAGTGTCCAACCTCAATTTGACGGTGGATGCGGAGGAAGCCGCGCGGCTGGAGATCAGCCTCGACATCATCCAAAAAGCCTTCGCTGACCCCTCCTTACGCGGATGGGATGGTTATGGTCTTGCGATCCAAGCTTATCAAAAACGCGCCATGGCCGTCTGCGATTGGTCGGCCGAGCTGGCTGAACGCTATGACAGCCGTATGATGGTGCGCCTGGTGAAAGGCGCTTATTGGGACACGGAAATCAAGATCGCCCAGCAAGAAGGCCTTACGGACTTTCCCGTCTTTACACGGAAGGCCGCAACTGATCTGAGCTATCTTGCTTGTTCCGCACGCTTGCTTGAAGCCGCGCCCCGCCTCTACCCGCAATTTGCGACCCACAACGCGCTGACCACCGCGAACCTTATCGAGATGGCCCATCAAACCTCATCGCCCAAAGACTTTGAGTTCCAACGCCTTCACGGTATGGGTGAGAGCCTTTATGAGCAGATCACGGAACAAGGCGTCAGAACAGACCGCGGCGAGGAGCGCTATCCTTGTCGGATCTACGCCCCCGTTGGCGGCCACCGCGATTTGCTTGCCTATCTTGTGCGGCGTCTTCTTGAAAATGGTGCGAACTCGTCCTTCGTGGCCCAGGTGCACGATGATGATGTCCCTGACGAAAAGCTTCTCGAACAACCCCGCGCCCGCCTAGCTCGGCTTGGCGGTTACCGGCATGCCTCCATCAAGCTCCCTGCACAGATTTTCGGTGAGCGTACCAACAGTGCAGGGATGTCGTTTGGCGACCATGCCGCCGTCACAGAGCTGTTGCGCGGCATGCATGGGGCAGAGATAGGCCGACCGACGATCACCTCACTGATCGACGGAAAAGACGTTCCAGGGCCACAAACCGAAACACTGAAAAGCCCGGTCGACACAGCGCCCGTCGCTGATGTCGAGAGCGCCGACACCGCTCTTGCGCAAGATGCCGTGGCCTCCGCACAAAAAGGGTTTCGTTCGTGGTCGGAAACCCCCGTTGAGGCCCGCGCATTCGCGCTTGAGCGTACAGCGGACCTTCTTGAAGTGCACCGCGACCGCTTGATGGTTATCCTGGCGAAGGAGGCAGGGAAAAACCTCGAAGACGGCATTGCGGAGATCAGGGAAGCTGTCGATTTTTGCCGCTTTTACGCAGCAGAAGCCCGGCGCCTTTTTGTTCCGCACCCGTTGCCAGGGCCTGTGGGGGAAGAGAACCAACTCCGCATGGAGGGCCGGGGGGTCTTTGCTGCGATCTCCCCTTGGAATTTCCCGCTGGCGATTTTTGCAGGCCAGGTGACCGCCGCCCTCGCCGCAGGGAACACCGTGGTTGCAAAGCCTGCGGAGCAAACACCGCTCATCGCCTATGAAGCCGTGAAGCTGATGCACGAAGCGGGCGTGCCCCACGAGGCACTTCAGCTCGTCCTCGGCGACGGCGCGGTGGGTAAGGCGATCATCGACCATGACGCCATTGCGGGGGTTGTCTTTACCGGCTCCACCCCCGTTGCTAAAATCATCCAACGTCAGCTTGCGGAGAAAGACGGTGCGATCCTGCCCCTCATCGCAGAAACCGGCGGCGTCAACGGCATGATCATCGACGCCACAGCGCTTCCTGAACAGGTGACCGACGACGTCATCGCGTCAGCTTTTCAATCCGCAGGCCAACGATGCTCGGCCTTACGCATTCTTTACGTCCAAGAGGATGTCGCTGACAAAATGCTGGCGATGATCGAAGGCCGTGCGCGGACGCTCAAGCTTGGCGATCCTGCCGATCCCATGACCGATATCGGGCCCATCATCGATCAAGAAGCCCAAGAGAAACTCTTAAGCTATGCCGCGCACCACCCAGGCCTCCGTTGGAAGGGCGAGGCACCGAAGCACGGCACCTACGTGGCGCCTCACATCATCGAGTTGGGCCAAGATGAAAAGCTCATGGCGGAGCATTTCGGGCCGATCCTGCACGTCAAGCGTTTCGCAGCCGGCGAGATGGATCAGGTGCTCGAAGAGCTTAGAAGCACCGGCTATGGTCTGACCTTCGGGCTTCACACCAGGATCACCGAAGTTGCCGCGCGTGTCGCTGGTGCCGCCCACGCAGGCAATGTCTATGTCAACCGCAACCAAATCGGCGCCATTGTGGGCAGCCAACCCTTTGGCGGCATGGGTCTTTCAGGGACAGGTCCCAAGGCAGGCGGGCCGCACTACCTGCTTCGGTTCGCCGAAGAGCGGGTGATCTCCACCAACAGCGCAGCGGCAGGCGGCAACGCCTCCCTAATCGCCATGCAGGATGCCGAATAACGAGGGGCGGCATCAAGAATGGGTTGCCCTCACACCGAGAGGGGGACATAAGGCTTTCTTTATATCGCCAATGAAGAGGCCCAGCAGCATGTCGCGCCAGAACTTCACGTTTACGTCCGAGTCCGTGTCAGAGGGTCACCCTGATAAGGTCTCTGACCGTATCTCAGACGCTATCGTTGACCTGCATCTGGGCCTCCACCCCGAGGCGCGGGTGGCTGTTGAGACCCTCGTGACCACCAACCGCATCGTGCTCGCCGGTGAGACCCGCTGCGAACCGGCGCCCAGTGCGGAGGAGATGATTGAGACGGCCCGCCGTGCGGTGCGGGAGATCGGTTACGAGCAAGACGGCTTTCACTGGAAAGACGCAGCTGCTGATTGCTACGTCCACGGTCAATCAGTCGAGATTGCCATGGGTGTCGATTCCGGTGATGAAAAGGACGAGGGCGCTGGCGATCAGGGCATCATGTTCGGCTATGCCTGCGATGAGACGGACAGCCTCATGCCCGCGCCGATTTTCTACGCCCACAATATCGTCAAGGCGCTGGGCGATGCGCGCCATTCGGGCGAGGAAAACGGCTTCCTCCCCGATGCGAAAAGCCAGGTCACCGTGCATTACGAGAACGGCCGCCCGGTGGGCACGTCCTCCGTGGTCGTCTCGACCCAGCATAGGGAAGGCCTCTCGCAGGCCGATGTGAAAGAGCTTGTTCGTCCATATGTGGAACGTGTTTTGCCCGCTGGCTGGATGCCGCCGGAGCATGAGTTCTACGTCAACCCCACAGGACAGTTCGTGATCGGCGGACCAGATGGCGATGCGGGCCTCACGGGCCGGAAAATCATTGTCGACACCTATGGCGGCGCGGCGCCCCATGGCGGCGGCGCCTTCTCCGGCAAGGATCCCACCAAGGTCGACCGCTCGGCTGCCTATGCCTGCCGTTACTTGGCGAAAAATGTCGTGGCCGCGGGTCTTGCCCAAAAATGCCTGATCCAGGTGAGTTACGCGATCGGTATCGCCAAACCGCTTTCTCTCTTCGTCGACCTTGGCGATACCGGCGAGGTGGATATTGCGCACCTCGAACGTGTGCTGATGGAAGTGATGGACCTCTCGCCCAAGGGCATCCGCACCCACCTTGGCCTCAACAAACCGATTTACGAGCGCACGGCGGCCTATGGTCATTTCGGCCGGGAGCCTGATGCCGATGGCGGCTTCTCCTGGGAACGGACTGACCTCCTGGATGAGCTGAAAAGCGCCTTCGCCTAACAAAGGCCCATGCCGGATAGCACAAACCGTCCGCCTTCGGCCTTTATGAGCCGCCCCGATGGGCGGCTCTTTGGCCGTAAGCAGGACAAAGCCCTCAAACCCCGTCAGGCCAAACTGCGCGAAGACCTCCTTCCCCAGATCAGTTTTGACGAAACCAGCATCGTTGATCTGATCAGCACCCATCAAGGCCCGGTCTGGTTTGAGATCGGCTTTGGCGGCGGTGAACATCTCGCCTGGCAAGCGGTACATCATCCGAACACGCTGTTTTTAGGTGCGGAGCCTTTCGTCAACGGTACGGCCAAATTGCTGACGGCAGTGGAGGACCAGGACCTCACCAATATCCGCATCCTCGAAGGCGACGCCCGCCCTGCCCTTGCGGCCCTGCCTGATGGGTGCCTTGATCGTTTGTTCCTGTTGCAACCCGACCCCTGGCCTAAAAAACGGCATCACAAACGCCGTATGGTGGGACAGATGTTTTTCGGCGAGGCCGCGCGACTTCTTCGTCCTGGGGCGGAGCTTCGCATCAGCTCCGACATCGCTGACTATATCCGCTGGACACTGATGCATTGGCAAATGTTTGAACGAGGCGGCGGCGGCTTTGATTGGTTAGCGAAGCGGGCGGATGACTGGCGGCTGGCGCCCACGGACCTTCCCCAAACCCGCTACATGGCCAAAGGCGAGCGGGCCGGTCGTCCCGTTACCTATTTGAGGTTTCAGCGGCGAGGCTGAGCTGCCGCGCCAGCATCTTCTCTTTAAAATTCTCCGGTGTCAGATCAATCACGCCTATAGAATGGCCAAACTGGGCCGTATCATCGCGTGTAGCGTCAGCAAGATAAGCCTTGGCGGCATCGGAAACGCTCGGCACCTCGATCTGCCGCATACGCAAGATTTTGTGACGCAAGGCCTGAGGCACCAGAGCCCGGCGAAGGGCCGTTGCGACAGGGTTGTCCATGACAAGGGCATGCAGCGGAAAACGCCGTGCCCGCTGTCCGCCTTGGTTTTGATCGTCAGCA
>JBCCTG010000033.1:0-11738 GCA_039198735.1 Pseudomonadota bacterium
GCCCAATGGAATGCCTTCCAGGGGCCCGGCTTCGCCTTTGGCGATTTTCTCGTCGCTGGCTTTGGCTTGCGCACGCGCGGCATCGCCTGTGATGCGGATATACGCGTTGAGATTTTCTGACCCCTCCGCCCGCTGAAGATAAGCGTCCGTTGCATCGGCCGCGGAGAACTCTTTCTTGGCGAGACCGTCCCGCAGCTCGGCCAGTTTCAATTCGGTGATGTCGGTCATTATTCCACCACTTTGGGCACGACGAAGAAATGATCATCCGTCTTCGGTGCATTGGCGACGATTTGGTCAGGTTTGCCGCCGCCGGTTTCATCGGTGGTCAGGACATCGGCGCGCATCGGCAGCGCGACGTCGACCGAGGAGGTCATCGCCTCCACCCCCTCGATATCGACATCTTGGAGCTGTTCGATCCAGCCAATGATGCCGTTGATTTCGGCGGCCATGGGGGCAAGCTCGTCATCGCTGAGGGCGATGCGAGCGAGTTTCGCGACTTTGCGGACTTGATCTTCGGTAAGGCTCATGACGAGCGGAAATACGCCAAGTGTTCAGAGCCGTCCAGCGCGAAGCCGCGCGATCACGTCGGAAGGCTGCGCGAGGCGGTGGTCGCGGGTGAGAAATGTCCTTGCGCTGAAGGCGAAGCGTTGGCCCGCGGCGGTTTCGCTGATGTCGAGAAAATCCTGCATGGATCGATCGGTACGGGCGAAGGCCTGGTAGAGATCACGCGGGGAAAGATGGCCTGCGTCGGCCATGCTTTTGGTGAGAACGCCGCCGCATCCATAAACCGCTTCTGTCCCATCAAGGGTTGCAAGCACCCCGACCGCTAAGGCTTCGGCGCATTGGCCGCGCAATTTAAGGTCTAAGAGATGCGGGTTGCCGCCGCACGCGGCACCGCATTGGGTGAGGATGTCACCGGCGATGGCTTCCGCAAATCCCTCATGGAGAAGGCGATCCTCTGTGGGTGTTCCCCATTGGCGTTGCCAGACATGGGCCATTTCATGGGCGAGGTTGTGGATAAGCTGCCGCTTGGCCACGCCGGAGGCCTCCGCCCATGCGCCGATGAGAAGAATATCGACGGCCTGATCGGTGGCGTGGGCATCAATGATGCGCACCCCTTCAGGAACGCTGGCTCTTTGCCACGCCAGGATCACATCGGGATGGGTTTTCAGCCCCAAAACCGCTGTCAAAAGAGGTTCAACGCGCGCCACCTCCTCCTGGACCCAATCCGGCGCACGGTCCGAAGCCCTTGCATTCCCTGCGGTGATCATCAGAAGGGCGATGATGGCGCTAACAATCGATGCATTTTGTGATCTCAAGGGCGCGCTCTTGGGGCTTGATCTTGGGGTGAAGACGATTGGTGTGGCGGTGACTGATCCTGGCCAGACCCTGGCGACCCCGGTGACGACGATCAAGCGGATAAAGTTTGGCAAGGACGCCGACGCCTTGATAGCCTTGGCTGATGAACGCGGCATTGTCGGTCTTGTGCTGGGCCTTCCTTTGAATATGGATGGGTCCGATGGACCAAAGGTTCAGTCGGTGAAAACCTTCGCCAAGAACTTGTCCCGCAAAACGGACCTTCCCATCGCGCTTTGGGATGAGCGGCTTTCCACAGCAGCGGCGGAGCGCGCGCTCATCGATCTCGACGTCTCACGCAGCAGGCGGGCCGCGGTGATCGACAGCCATGCCGCAAGCTACATCCTCGAAGGGGCGGTTGACCGGCTTGCGAAACTTCGGCGAGGAGCAAGCGCATGAAACACCTAACCGGTATCGGTGCGCTGAGCGATGAGGATATTACAGAGATCCTTTCTCGCACCCTCGTTTGGGATGCGGCACTGGAGACGCGCGAGGGTCTCGGTGCACCGCTCAAAGGGCGTCTTCTTTTCAATCTCTTCTACGAAAACTCGACCCGGACCAGCCTTAGCTTCCAGGTGGCAGCAACGCGCATGGGCGCTGATGTCATCAGCGTGCCCGTGGCGGCGTCGTCGGTCCATAAGGGCGAATCGCTAAAGGACACCGTACTGACGCTGTGTGCCCAGGGTGCGGATTTCATGGTGTTGCGGGCGAGCGGCGCGGGGACGATTGAAACAGCCTGTAAGGCGATGGCCACGTTTGGTTATCCCACCTCTGTGATCAATGCCGGTGAAGGCGCTTTTGGCCATCCCACCCAAGGGCTTCTTGATGCGGCGACGCTTTTGAAAGCGACGGGGCGTTCTCTCTCCGAAGGGCTGCGTGGTCTGACGGTGGCGATCGTCGGTGATCTTCTTCACAGCCGGGTTGCGGCCTCCACGGCGCCGCTTCTTGCGCGTCTTGGTGCTGAGGTCCGCTATTGCGGGCCAGAGGCCATGCTACCCCAGGGCGATATGCCCGGCGTTGCCATGCTGACCACTGATCGTGCAGAGGCGCTCGCTGGCGCGGATGTGGTGATGGCCCTGCGGATCCAGATGGAGCGCCTGGAGGACGGCATCACCATTGATCCTGTCGATTACCGCAGGAGTTATGGCCTCACACGGGAAGCGCTGAGCCATGCAAAACCCAATGTTTTTGTGATGCACCCCGGTCCCATGAACCGCGGCGTCGAAATCGACACCGATGTCGCCGACGATCAAGCGCGGTCTTTGATCCTCAGCCAAGTGGCGATGGGTGTTCCCACACGGATGGCCGTTTTGGAGTTTGCTGCAGCCTTATGATGACAACGCTTCTCTTTGCGGGTTTGAGCTATCTTTTGGGATCCATCCCGTTTGGCCTCGTGCTCACGCGCCTGGCCGGTTTGGGGGATATCCGCACCATCGGCTCAGGCAATATCGGTGCGACCAATGTCTTGCGCACGGGCCGCAAGGATTTAGCGCTGGTCACGCTGATCCTCGATAGCGGCAAGGGGGCGATTGCGGTGATCATCACCTATCTTCTGACGGCAGGTGATCCTTTGAGTGTCGCCCTTGCCGGTGCTGCCGCTTTTTTAGGGCACGTGTTTCCTGTTTTTCTGGGTTTTCAAGGCGGCAAGGGCGTGGCCACTTACCTTGGTACTCTGCTGGCCTTTTGGCCCTTAGGTCTTGTTATCGCTGCCATTATTTGGCTCGGCTTCGCTTTCACCTTACGCTATTCGTCACTCGCGGCACTTGTCACTGCGGTCGTCATGCCTGTAGCTTTTTTGGTGTCAGGCCAGCCTGTTCTGTTTTTCGCTGTTGCATTTATGAGCACCCTCATCTTCATTCGCCATCGCAGCAATATATTGCGTCTTATCGACGGCACGGAGCCCAAAATTGGCAAGTGATAGCGTTCTTGCCTGAGCTTGAAGCAAAAAAACTCCAATCTTGACACTTGCATGACGGCGGCATCTGCCTTCATGTGCGCCGCAACATTCGTTCGTTGGTTTAGGAAGGATCAGGTATGTCCGCAGCAGAAGACGTCCTCAAGAGAATCAAAGACGACGATATCCAATTCGTCGATCTCCGCTTCACTGATACAAAAGGCAAATGGCAGCACCTTACCTTCGACCATTCGCAAGTCGATGAAGGCTTTTTCGAAGATGGTTCGATGTTCGATGGCTCGTCGATTGCCGGCTGGAAGCCCATCAACGAAAGCGACATGGTGCTCATGCCCGAGGCGGAAACAGCGGTCATCGACCCGTTTTTCGCGGCACGCACGCTTTCAATCACCTGCGATGTTCTCGAACCATCGGATATGTCAGCTTTCAACCGCTGCCCACGTTCGACGGCGAAAGCAGCCGAAGCTTATATGCAGAAATCCGGCATCGGTGATTCGGCTTTCTTTGGTCCGGAAGCGGAATTCTTCGTTTTTGATGATGTTCTGATTTCAACGAGCCAAGATAATATTGGCTTCTCGATCGATAGCGGTGAAGGTCCTTACAACATGGACACACCGATGGAGGGCGGCAATCTTGGCCACCGTCCCCGCGCCAAGGGCGGCTACTTCCCTGTTCCCCCTGTCGATAGCGAACAAGACATGCGATCAGAAATGATCGCTTACATGCGCGAAATGGGCCTTACCCCTGAGAAGCACCACCACGAAGTGGCGCCTTCGCAACATGAGTTGGGCATCAAATTCAGCACACTGACGGATATTGCCGATCAGCTTCAAATTTACAAGTACGTGGTCCAACAAGTTGCCGACAGCTTTGGCAAGACCGCCACGTTCATGCCCAAGCCGATCCATAACGACAATGGCTCAGGCATGCATGTGCACCAATCCATTTGGAAAGATGGCGATACCATCTTCTCTGGCGAGGGTTACACCGGCCTCAACGACACATGCCTTTATTACATTGGCGGAATCATCAAGCACGCTCGTGCGATCAATGCCTTCGCGAACTCCACCACCAACAGCTACAAGCGCCTCGTTCCGGGTTACGAAGCGCCAGTGATCCTGGCTTACTCTTCGCGCAACCGTTCAGCATCCGTCCGTATTCCATGGGTCACATCGCCTAAGGCGAAACGCATCGAAACACGCTTCCCCGATGCAGCGGGCAACCCCTACCTCACCTTCACAGCGCTTCTGATGGCTGGCCTCGACGGTATCGAGAACCAAATTCATCCTGGTGAGCCGATGGAAGAGGATCTCTACGCCCTCAGCGATGATCAGCTCAAAGACATTCCCAGCGTCAGCAGCTCACTTGATGAGGCGCTCGATGCCCTCGACAAGGACCGTGCTTTCCTGACCAAGGCCGGTGTCATGGATAACGACCAGATCGATGGCTATATCGCCCTCAAGCAAGAGGAAGTGGCGCGTTACAACCAAACGCCGCACCCGGTTGAGTTCGATATGTATTACAGCAGCTAAGGCTTAGCTCTGAACGTTGATCTCTCCCTTGGGAGAGATCGGCATCTTCGACGGCGAGAGAGGGACAGACACAGACTTTTTCCCTCTCTTCCAATCAAGGACTTGTAACTTATCCCGAGGGAGAGGTTGCAAGTGCCTCAGGCCGCTTCGTCGATAACCCGGTTGCGGCCACTTTCCTTAGCGCGGTAAAGCGCATCATCCGCACGCTTCAGAAGTGCGGCAAGGGAATCGCGGACATCGAAATTGGAAACACCGATGGAGATGGTGACATCGATATTCGTTCCATTGGGCAGGGTCACGGATTCTTCTTCCACCGAAGCACGAAGACGTTCAGCGATCTGATGACCGACATCCTTTGAGGTGTTGGGCATCAAGATAGCAAACTCTTCCCCGCCCGTTCGGCAAGCAAGGTCCGAGCCGCGAATCGCAGCCGTCAGACGCCCGGACATCTCCTTGAGGACGACATCCCCTGCATCATGGCCATAGGTATCGTTGACCTTTTTGAAGAAATCGATGTCGAGCATGAGGCATGTAAGAGGTTTGTCCTCGCCCCGCGCATCATCGAGAAGCTTGGGTCCTTGGCTTGCCAAGAAGCGGCGGTTGTAAAGCCCTGTTAATTGATCCGTGATCGCCAGATTCAATGTCTGATCAAACGACGAGCGCAAATGTTCGATATGGCGCATACGGCGGATCTGGGTTCTCGTTCGCGCAGCAAGCTCTTGAGGGTCGATCGGCGTCATGACGTAGTCGGAGACACCAAGGTCAAGCGCACGCATCAACTGGCGCGTCTCGCCGGTTGCGGCAATCGCCAGCAAAGGCGCAAGGCGCGTTGTGTCAAAGGCACGAATGGCGGAACACAGACGAAGGGGATCATAGCTCGTCATCGAAAGATCGATGAACACAAGATCAGGCTCGCCGCGCCGAATGGCCTCGATCGCTTGGCGTGCGTCGTTCTCGTAAATAAAATCCGTGTTATCGGGAAGATGCTGCGACCCCGAATCAAGCTCACTGATCGATGGATGGTCGGTGACCGTTAAAATCGTGGTGGGCTTTTCATCAAAAGCCGAAAGATCGGCATGGCTCAAAATGCCCATTCGCTCCCCCGCCTTATGGCGATGACGGAGCTCGTCGGTCATTTGCTTGAACCGTGTCAGGCTGCGCACCCGAGAAAAAAGAGCGATGTCTTGAACCGGCTTGGTGAGAAAATCATCAGCCCCAGCATTGAGGCCCGCCACACGATCGGCCTGTTGATCGAGCGCTGTGACCATCACCACGGGAATGTGCCAAGTGACTTCACTGGCTTTTAGCCGTTCACAGGTCTCGAACCCATCGAGGCCAGGCATCATCACATCGAGAAGAATGATATCCGGTTGTTGCGAATCAGCAATGTCCAACGCGAGCTCGCCCGACGTGGCTGTCATCACTTCAAAATATTCAGCCCGCAGCTTGGCCTCAAGCAGCTTCACATTGGGCTCAAGATCGTCCACCACGAGGACACGCGCGGTCATAGGTCCATCCTTGCAAGCATTCTTGCTGGACCCGGCCTAGGTCAAATACCTTTTCACTTTCTCAAGGAACTCCGTGACTGAGATAGGTTTTGCGAGATAATCATCACAACCGGCCGAGCGGATGCGCTCTTCGTCGTCTTTCATTGCGAAGGCCGTCACGGCGATAATGGGAATATCATGCAAACGCGGGTCATTTTTCATCTCCCGCGCGACCTCCGTGCCGGAACGCTCAGGCAGTTGAATATCCATTAAAATAAGGTCAGGCCTGTGTTGATGCGCCAATTCAAAGGCGCGAACACCATTACCGGCCTGCAAAATGGTGTAGCCTTGAACTTCAAGAAGGTCGTGAAAAAGCTTCATATTCAGCTCGTTGTCTTCAACGACCAGGATAGTCTTAGGCGCCTGATCCATGGCTCACATCCGTTTCACACATCACGAGGGCCTATCCAATGCCTCGCCCTTGTGGAAAACCTTAAGGGTGAGTCGCTCGCGACTGGGTATGTTTTAACGCTTAAGTGGCGGAGCCTTAACCGTAAGTTGATGGGAGCAAGACGGTGATGCCGACGCTTTGCCTGGGATGCGGGGCAACCATCGGCCCTGGCGATTCGCACGGATGCGTAGGCTTTCGCACATTGAGCCATGATGAGCTTTTCTCGCTCTCCATCGCCCATGTGGATTGCGATGCATTTTTCGCGTCCATCGCCAAACGTGATGACCCCAGCTTGCAGCATCAACCCGTCGCTGTGGGCGGCGGTGACCGCGGTGTGGTGTCGGCAGCCTGCTACATTGCTAGAACCTACGGCGTCCGTTCGGCCATGCCGATGTTCAAGGCCAAGCGGCTGTGCCCGCACCTTGTCGTGGCGAAATCGAATTTCGAAGCTTACAGCATTGCCTCCCAACAGGTGCGTGAAGCGATGCAGGATTTAACACCCCTGGTGCAGCCGGTATCCATCGACGAGGCTTTTCTCGATCTATCGGGTACGGAGCGTTTGCATGGCCAGAGCCCGGCTGCGAGCCTTGTGAAACTTCAGCGGCGCATTGAGGATGAGGTGGGCATCACGGTGTCCATCGGGCTCAGCCACAACAAGTCGCTGGCGAAGATGGCCTCCGAACTCGATAAACCCCGCGGCTTTGCCGTGATCGGTCAAGAAGAGACGCTTTCTTTCCTTGCCGAGCGACCGATCGACTCGATTTACGGCGTAGGCAAATCATTCGCTGCCAAACTTCGCCGTGAGGGGATTGAGACGATTGGTGATCTTCAAAAGCTTGGTATGCGGACACTGGTGGATCGGTTTGGTGAGCACGGTCTCCGCCTCCATGCGCGGGCAATTGGCAATGACCCGCGCCCCGTGAAAGTGGAGCGTGAGACGAAATCGATCTCTGGAGAAACCACTTTCGCTCAAGATGAGCATCAATTGTCTGTTCTTCAGGACAAACTTTACGCGATGGCCGAGAAAGTTTCGGTGCGTGCCAAAGCCAAGGGCTTTGCCGGCCTTGTGATCACCCTTAAGCTTAAGACATCTAAGTTCAGGACACTGACCAGGCGTAAAACGATCGGTGTGGCGACAAACCTATCGACAATTCTTTATGAGGTGGGAACGGAGCTTTTGAAGGAAGAATTGCATTCATCTCAGCAGGAAAGCTATCGGTTGATCGGTATCGGCATATCCGATTTAGTGACCGATGATGATGCCCGGCTTGACCTCGCCTACCCAGAAGACCATGAGCGTATTCGTCACAAGGAAGATGCGCTTGCTACGCTGCGAGCACGTTTTGGCCGCGATGTGATTGGAACCATGCGTGATCGGAGGACCCACAAGAGATGACCAGTGTTGAAGAACGCCTTTCCAAAAAAGGCTTCACCCTGCCCGAACCGGCAGCCCCCATCGCAAGCTATGTGGCTGCACGCCGTGCAGGCAACATGCTGTTCATTTCGGGGCAACTTCCGTTTAAGGACGGAAAACTCATCACAGGCACTCTTGGCAATGGTGTTTCCGTGGAAGAAGGGCAGAAAGCCGCAGCCTATTGCGCTATGATGCTCATTGCACAGCTTAAAAAAGCCTTGGACGGCGACTTCTCAAGGCTTCAAGCCGTTGTGCGCCTTGATGGTTTTGTTGCATCGACCGCTGACTTTCAGGACCATCCGAAGGTCATCAACGGCGCCTCGGACCTTATGGAGCTAGCTTTTGCGGATAAGGGCAAGCATGCACGCGCCGCTGTAGGCTCGTCGTCCCTACCCCTCGGCGCCGCTGTCGAGGTCGCGGGAACTTTTCTCGTCGATTAGTGTGCGGATAGCTTGAGCAGCAGCTTCGGCGGCATCGTGCGATCCGATCAGATTGGGAAGAAGCCGCCGGAACGCTGAGATCTGACGGCGCCTTGCGTCATCGTCCTGGAAAAGCCGCACGATGTCGGCACTCAACTGGGACGGCATACATTCATCCTGAAGCCGTTCGGGGATCACCTCATCGTCGGCCGCGATATTCAGTACAGTGACATAGGGCGTTGTCAGAATTTTTTTTGCGTAATAAGCAGCAATCGGTCCCACTTTGTAGGTGATCACCATGGGTGTTCCGGTGAGGGCCAGCTCTGTGCTGACGGTCCCTGATGCGGCCAGTGCAACGTCTCCTGCATCGAATGCGTTAAACCTCTCTTGGGGCGGAACAATGATGATGTCGTGGCCCCACGTGCTGACATCCGCCCGAACTTTCGCTTCCACGGCTTGCGCTGTGATGATAGCAATTTTCAATCCAGGAATTTTCCCGCGCAGCTCGCCAAGTGTTTGCTGGTAGACCGGCAACAGGCGCTTCACCTCACCCGACCGGCTGCCCGGCAGCATAAGGAGCAAGGGCGCATCACCAATGGTGTGGCGTGCACGGAAGGCTGGGCCCGATCTTGGATGCGAAGCGGCATTTTGGAAGTTGGGGTTACCAACGAATTCCGCTTTACCGCCCACAGCCGTGAAATATGCAGGCTCGAACGGCAAAAGGCAAAGCAGGAGGTCGAAGAGCTCCGCTGCGGTTTGGGCGCGATGGGGCCTTGAGGCCCAAACTTGGGGTACACCGAGTTTGATGAGTTTGGTGTCAGGTGATCGGGCACGAATTTTCTCGGCCACCACCTTGGAAAATGACCAGCTATCAATCAAAATTGCCGCGTCGGGCTTGTGTGCGTGGCTAAGTTTTCCCAGCGCAGAAGCAAGCCCCAGGGCCCGAGGGATCACCGCCAAAACATCGGTCGGGCCCATGACGGCCAGTTGATCTGTAGGCAGCGGGTTTTCAAGTCCTGCTTCGATCATCAAGGGGCCCCCGCCGCCGATGAATCGTGTATCAGGATCTTGATCGTGCAAAGCTTTCATCAATGCAGCACCCAGCGCATCACCGGAGGGTTCAGAAGCCGAGAGCAAGATGGTGCGCATCAACTTTTAAGCTCCGCTGTTTGATAGCCATAGACAAAGATGCCAAGCTCATCAGCGCACGCTATTAAATCGTCTCGATCGATCATAAGCGCCCGCTCCGCAGGCGCCATGATCCCAGCGAGGCCTGCTGCTGCTGTAGACTGAACAGTCTGCACACCAATCGTTGGTAAATCGACACGCAACTCTTGGTTGGGTTTTGGACGCTTCAGCAGCACACCGAGCGGCGCTAGCTTTTGCCCTGGCTCATAACCTTTCAAGTTTTCAGGCAACGCTGCGCACCGTTCGAGCATGGCGTCGGTTCCCTCCGCTGCCTCGATCGCGAGCACAAAACCATTGCGCACCACTGCGCCTTGACCAACGTCAAAGGGACCAAGAGCCGCAATCAATTGCGAGGCTTTCACAGCGTCGCGAAAATGTTCCGCATCCGGCTTAAAAGATCCAAGAGTCCCTGCAGGCAAGAGAAGCTGGTCGGCAACATCCTCAGCACCGACCACTTGAAACCCTTCCCCCTCAAATGCCGCGACTATCACATCAAGAATAGCGCCGTCACCTTTGCGTGCGGCCGATACCACTTTGGGAAGCAGCATGGCGCCGCGCAAATCGGCTTTGATCGATGCGAAATTCGGCCGCTTCAGTTGACCTGCAAAGCATACCGCATCGCACCCTTGCTCTTTCAAAACCTTCAGGACCCGGCCCAATTCCCCGATTTGCACATGGTCACCTGGATAAGCGTCCAGCGCACTCTGATCATCCGTTAAGTGAACAATATAAGGCCTGCGCCCGGCGGCGGCTTCTGCACTTGCAACCCTGACAGGCAGTGAGCCCCCGCCGGCGAGGATACCTAAGCGTTTCCAAGTGTTGTGCGTTACTGGGCGGGAAGACACAGCGCACGATCCTGAGACGAACGCATGAAATCGACAATCTCCATCACCACGGCTGAGCCTTTATAAATCTCGGCCACATCGTCGATCCGTTCTTGGAGAGTGCCTTCTGGCGCGAACAAAAGGCGATAAGCAGCACGCAGACTATGGATCGCTTTTCTGTCCATACCGCGGCGTTTCATACCGACGATGTTGAGCCCCTCAAGCCGTGCACGGTTACCAAAAACAGATCCATACGGAATAACATCACCGGCAAGGATGGCGCCGCCGCCGATGAAACAGTAATTTCCTAGCCGGGCAAACTGATGGATCGCCGTGATCCCTGAGACGAAAACATAGTTTCCGATCTCGATATGCCCACCCAATGTGGCGTTGTTGGCCATAATAACGTGGTCAGCGATGATGCAGTCATGGGCCACGTGGCAGCCGACCATGAAAAGGCCATCATCACCCACCACGGTTTTGCCGCCGCCTTGCTCCGTCCCCGGATGCATAGTGACATGCTCACGAATTTGGTTCCGTGCACCAATCGTCAGGGTGGTAATCTCACCTTTATAATTGAGATGCTGTGGCGGCATACCAAGAACGGCGAAGGGCATCACCTCGGTCTGCTCACCGATCGATGTATGCCCGAGAACGACCGCATGGGGATGAAGTTTCACACGGTTGCCAAGCTTTACATGGGGTCCAACATGGACGAAGGGTCCGATTTCGACATCATCGCCAATCTCGGCACCGTCCTCGACAATGGCGCGGGGGTGAATGGCCATCACTTTGGCTCCGACAGCATGGCGGCGAACTGCGCCTCGGCGACGACACGGCCATCAACCATGGCTTTGCCTTCATATTTCCAGACTGGCGGCCGTTTCTGGCCGACATGCACATGCAACTCCAGACGGTCGCCAGGGGTGACCGGACGGCGGAACCGCGCCTTATCGATCCCCATAAAGAGGACCACTTTGCCTTCAGGGTCAAACTCCTCCGAGTGCGCCGTGAAAGCCGCCGCGGTTTGCGCCATGGCTTCGATGATCAAAACGCCTGGCATGACAGGCATGGCCGGGAAATGGCCCTCAAAATAAGGTTCATTGTTGGTGACGTTTTTGATCCCCACCGCACCTTGGGACCGGTGAATGTTCA
>JBCCTG010000034.1:0-11694 GCA_039198735.1 Pseudomonadota bacterium
ATCCTCTTGTGGCGGTCGATGCTGCAATGGTTTGGCGGGATCGGCGTTGTCATTATGGCGATCGCGGTCTTGCCGTTTCTCTCGGTGGGGGGGATGCAGCTCTTCCGGCTTGAAAGCTCCGACAAGTCGGACAAAATCCTGCCGCGTGCGGATGACCTCGCCGCCGCTGTCCTCTCCCTCTACGTTGTGATGACGGGGTTATGCTTTTTTGCCTATTGGCTTTTGGGGATGGGCGCTTTTGACGCGCTCAATCATGCCATGACCACCGTGGCCACGGGCGGTTACTCCACCAAAGATGCATCTTTTGGCTATTTTTTCGAGAACGATATCATCCGTGGGCCCATCGATCTTGTGGCCGTTGTCTTTATGCTGGCAGGGTCTTTGCCGTTTGGTCTTTATCTTTTGGCGCTGCGCGGGAAGGTGGAGATTTTCTCCGATAGCCAGGTGCGGTTCTTTTTGACGGCTGTCGCGCTTTTCATCGGTCTCATGACCATCCGTGTGGTGACGACACTTGATTTCTCCCTTTGGGAAGGCTTCCGGCTTTCGGCTTTCAACATCGTTTCGGTGATGACCGGCACGGGCTATGCCGCCTCTGACTACAATGCCTGGGGGCCTTTTGCGGTGGGTCTTTTTTTCGGCGTGATGTTTGTCGGCGGGTGCGCGGGCAGCACCTCGTGTGGCCTCAAGATTTTTCGCTTGCAAGTGGCGCTTGCGGCACTCGGTGTTTATTCGCAAAAGCTGGCGCACCCCAACCGGGTCACGGTGGCGCGCTACAATGGTCGGCCCCTGGATAATGCGGTTTTTCGTTCCGTGCTCAGCTTTTTCTTTCTCTACTTCACGGTGTTCGCAAGCGTCGCCGTGGCGCTTTCCTTGATGGAGATTGATCCGGTGACGGCGCTTTCCGCGGATGGGTCAGCCATTGCCAATGTCGGCCCAGGACTTGGTGAGATCATCGGACCTGCGGGCAACTACGCAAGCTTGCCCGCGGGTGCAAAGTGGGTTCTTTCCACCGCGATGCTGCTTGGCCGGCTTGAGCTTTTCACCGTGCTTGTGCTCTTTGTCCCAAGCTTTTGGGCGCGTTAGAGTGTTTTCACCTGAAGTGGACCCCACTTTGGCTGCACGATGCGCTCATCAACTCGCCACTTGCTGCTGGTGCACGCCTTCTAGGGAATAGCCCGCTGAACGCACCGTGCGGATCGGGTTGTTCTGGCCATGTTTGCTCAAAGCTTTCCGTAGGCGTCCGATATGCACATCCACGGTGCGCGCCTCGACGAAGACATCGGAGCCCCAAACCGCATTCAGAAGCTGCTCACGGCTGAAAACCCGGCCAGGGTTCTGCATTAGATGGTCGAGAAGCCGAAACTCCGTTGGCCCCAGGTGCACCTCCTGGCCATTGCGGCGGACGCGGTGGGCTGTGCGGTCGATCTCGATATCGCCGCAATTGACCGTGTCCGACACAAGGCTTGGCCTGATGCGGCGCAGAACGGCACGGATTCGCGCCACCAGCTCTTCCATGGAGAAAGGCTTCAGCACGTAATCATCAGCCCCTGTCTCAAGACCTCGCACCCGGTCAGTTTCCTCGGCGCGGGCGGTGAGCATGATGATCGGTAGGCCGCGAGTGGCGCTTTTGTTGCGCAAACGGCGGCAGACTTCGATGCCTGAGACATTGGGTAGCATCCAGTCGAGGATCACAAGATCAGGCTTGGTTTCTTCGATTTTGAGAAGCGCTTCTTCGCCATCACGTGCAATGGAGATGGTGAAATCTTCTTTACCAAGATTGTATTCAACCAGGGTTCTCAGGGCCTCGTCATCTTCGACGACAAGAATATGGGTGCTGGGCATGGCGCCTACTCCGCGGCCACCAGTGAGGTGGTGACATCCGTTTTAACACGCTCCGGCGGTAACTCGCGACCGGTCAGCGCAAAGTGGACACGCTCGGCGATATTCGTGGCATGGTCGCCGATGCGTTCAAAGTTCTTCGCTACGAAGATCAGGTGGGTCCCCGTCGAGGCGAGGTTGGGCATCCGTGTCATGAGCGTTAAGAGCTCTCTGAACACGGAGTTATAAATATCATCGACTTGGTCGTCGGCGTTGCGCACCGCGCGGGCAGCGTCGGCATTGCGGCGGAAGAGGGCATCGAGACTCTCGGAAAATTGGCGTAAGGAAATACGCCCCATACGGACCACACCGCTGTGCTTGGAGTGCTCACCGTCATCGTCGGCTTCGGCAATGATGATGGAGCGCCGGGCAATATTCTTGGACAGATCGCCAATCCGTTCCATCTCCGATGCTATGCGCACGGCCGCCATCATGCGGCGAATTTCGGCAGGGGACCGGCGACGCTCATGAAAAAGATCAGCGACCAGATGCTCGATCTGGCGCTCGTAACGGTCTGTCTCGACGTCGCGGGCGTTCACTTCGCGCGCCAGCTTGGCGTCACGATGCTCAAAAGCCGTGAGGGCATCGGTCAGTTGCTGCTCCACCATGCCGCCCATTGTGGCGAGCGCCACATCGAGTTTCTCGATGCGATCAGTGTTTTGTTTCAAGATGCCAAATGGCATAAACGCGTCCTTTAAGTCGTACCGACTGCCTGATTTGTGTGACAGAATTTTGTGAGCGTCCGGAGACTTGTGTTGTTTTTCTTGTTATCGTTATGGTCTCCGCAAGAAGAAGCTTTGTGGTGTGCCATTGCGGGACGTTTCTAGATCACCTCTTGTGTGTAGGGCGGGAAGTAGCAGGTAAAAGCCGCTCCCTCCTGGGGTGATGATTCAACGAGGATGCCGCCGCGGTGTCGTCCAACGATATGTTTGACAATCGCAAGGCCCAAACCTGTTCCTCCTTTGGCGCGGCTCCTTTCGACATCGATTCGATAAAAACGCTCAGTGACCCGTGGAAGGTCAGTCTTTTCAATGCCATCGCCTTGGTCGCAGACGCAGACAAAGACGAGATCCTGCGCTGCGCAGCCTGCTCTCACGGCAATCTGCTCGGGGCTATCACCGCTTCGGTCCGCTTTTTTAAAGCAGGTGTGCGGCCCTCGCCCGACCGAGATCTTCACCTTCGCACCACTTTCCGTGCTGCCAATCCCGTATTTGAGCGCGTTGTCTGTTAGATTTTGAACCACTTGGATCAATTGGTCGCGGTCACCGGTCAGAAGATATCCTATGTCCCCTTGAACCTCGGCCACCGTGCCGCCCGCGGCGCTGGCGACAGGGCCAATCATTTCGCTCACCACAGTGGCCACTTCGAAAAGGTCGACTTTGTCTTCAGGCAAACGCCGCTCGTTCAGCTCCAACGCAGAAAGGCTGACAAGGTCTTGAACCAAGCGCAGCATACGCTCGGTCTGCTGCTGCATGATGCGCAAGAACCGCTCCTGGGCCTCCGGATCATCCCGCGCGTGGCCTTGCAAGGTTTCGATAAAGCCCAAGATCGCAGCCAATGGCGTGCGCAGCTCGTGGCCCGCATTGGCGATAAAATCCGTCCGCATGCGTTCAAGCTTTTTCTGCTCCGTCCGGTCACGGATCATCACCACAAGGCGCGCATCGTCATCTGCCTCGTCAAAGTCGAGGGGGGAAGCATAGAAAAGGGCCGACAGGCCGGGGCTACCGGCGAGCGTGAACTCGGTTTCCTTGGCGACTTTTGTGTGCCGGACTTCGCGCAGGATATCGAGCGCCTGGGGTGCACGGACGAGGCCTGCCACATGGGTGCCTTCCACATGGGGGCCGAACACTTTTGTGGCGGCGGAGTTTGCCGTCTCCACATGATCGGAGCCATCGAGCAGCATCACCGGCTGGGGGAGGGAGTTGAGGAGCAGCCCAAAGCGTTGGAGCCGCCGCACCTCTTCGAGGTTCTCGATCGGTTGGATCGCCTGGGGCGGGGACGCGATTAATATTGATCCTGCCATGGCCACCAAAAGGAAGCCGCCAAGAAGAAGACCCTCGCGCGTGGTCAAGATGTCCCCGGCGGAGGCTGCTGCGAGGATCGCGAGGGCGGCTATGCCCACAAGCGCCACGCCCGCTCGATAAGCGCGGCGTTGGCGTCGTCGCGGCTTGGCCAGGGGCGCCTCGAAATCCTTGGTCTTCATATCCATCGATGCACCTTGGCGGTTGTGGGCACAAGATACCACCCGCAACCTGTGACCAAGCATGTGGCCCCCTTAAGGCCTATGGAGGCGATCATGGTGCTGACAATCAAGAGGATCCCGGTAGAAAGCCGACAATGTCTTTGACGTCACGCAGAATGGGTGCGGCGATGGCGTCGGCCTTGGCGGCTCCCTTGGCCAAAACAGCATCGAGATTGGCTTGCTCATCGCACAAACGGCGCATCTCCTGCGAAATCGGAGCCAGTTTCTCCACAGCGAGGTCCGCCAATTTGGGTTTCAGCGCGCCGAAGCCCTGCCCACCGAATTCAGACAGGACGGAAGCCACGTCTTGCCCTCCGAGCGCTGCATAAATGTTGACGAGGTTGCGCGCTTCGGGGCGACCTTCGAGACCCTTTTCTTCCGAGGGCAGAGGATCAGGGTCCGACTTTGCCTTTTTGAATTTCTTGGCGATCGCATCGGCATCATCGGTGAGGGTGATGCGGCTCAAATCGGAAGGGTCCGATTTCGACATTTTGCTGCTGCCGTCGCGCAAGGACATCACCCGCGTGCCGGCGCCTTGGATCATCGGCTCAGGCAGAGGGAAGAAGTCCTCCGCACCGAAATCATTGTTGAATTTAGCGGCGATGTCGCGGGCAAGCTCCAAATGCTGCTTTTGGTCTTCGCCCACGGGCACATGGGTTGCTTTGTAGGCGAGAATGTCCGCCGCCATGAGGATGGGATAGGTGAAAAGGCCGACGGACGCTTTCTCTTTGTCCTGACCCGCTTTGTCCTTGAATTGGGTCATGCGGTTCAGCCAGCCCATCCGCCCGACACAGGACAGGATCCAAGCAAGCTCCGTATGCGCCGGAACAGCGGATTGGTGGAAGATGGTCGCTTTGTCGGGATCAACACCGCAGGCGATGTAGGCGGCGGCGATCTCACGGGTTTGCGCTTTCAACGCTTGGGGGTCTTGCGGCACCGTGATGGCGTGCAGGTCCACGATGCAGAAGATGGCTTCATAGGCGTGCTGCATCGCCACGAATTTTGAAATCGCGCCGAGGTAATTGCCAAGATGCAAATTGCCGGTGGGCTGCACGCCGGAGAAGACGCGGTGGGTGTGGTTGCTCATAAAGGCCGGTTAGCGGAGCCGCGCGGGCGATGCGAGTCTCTGTCAAATCTTGCCCTTAGGAGCGATGATGCTCAACTCATCCGGCGGCTGTCATAGGGGCTGTCGAGGCTGAAGGGCGGAATTTGCGCTTCGAACACCTCGCCATTGTCGCGGTTCATCTCGTAGGCGCCGAACATCATGCCCGAGGGGGCATTGAGCGGTGTGGCCGAGGTGTACTCGAACGCATCACCAGGCCTTAAGACAGGCTGCTCGCCCACCACGCCTTCGCCTTCGACGACAAAGCTCTGCCCGGCGCTGTCGGCAATGTGCCAGGTGCGCCTTGTCAGCGTCACCACACTGGCGGAATCATTGTCGATGCGCACGGTGTAGGACCAGAAATAGCGCCCCTCTGCGGGTTCCGACTCCTCTTCGAGATAGTCCGAGGAGACGCGCACGCGGATGCCATCGGTGGTCGCTTCGGAGATGAGTTCTTCGAAATCGTCGATCATTTCGAACCCCTCCATCTCTTCCTTCTCTATCATAGCGAGACCTACTACCGTTGCGCTGGGGCGTTGACCAGCGTGAGAGACAACGCCATTCCTGGCGTTTGAATGCGAGGAATGTGAACACATGGAGGCGAAGCCAGGCGTTCTCAATGGGGAAGCGCTCTTAACGTTGATGGAGGACGGTGTCATCCTCGCCCATCCCAAGGATGGGCAGGTGCAGCCAGCCAGCCTCGATTTGACACTTGGGGCGAAAGCTTTTCGCGTGCGCGCCGGTTTTCTACCCGGTCGCGACGGCACCGTGGCCGATCGGCTTGAGGCTCTGGCGCTTCATACCCTCGATCTTACGCAGGGCGCTGTCTTGGAGCGGGGCTGTGTTTATGTGGTGGAGTTGCAGGAGCGTTTGCGTCTGCCTGCCGCTCTTTCGGCGACAGCCAATCCGAAAAGCTCCACCGGGCGGATCGATGTTTTTGTACGGTTGTTGACCGATACGTTCGATGGCTATGAGCGTGTGCCGGCGGGCTATGAGGGGCCACTTTACGCGGAAATCTGTCCACGGACCTTCCCTGTGCTGGTGCGCCAGGGCTCGGCGCTCAACCAATTGCGCGTGCGCCGGTGCGATACAGGGCTCACGGACGAAGAAACCTCTGCTGCGCTCAGCCCCTCGAGCCATGTCGCCCATGGCCTCAATTTGAGTGTCGATCTTTCCGATGGGTTCGGCCCGATTTGCGGTTGGCGCGCGCGGCGTCACGCGGGTCTCATCGATGTGGATAAGCGCGGCGCGCTCGACCCCCACAGCTTTTTCGAAGCGATCGCGCCGCCCAAAGACGGCTTCATCGTTCTCGACCCGGACGAGTTTTATATCCTAGCCAGCCGCGAAGAGGTGGCTGTGCCTGCGCATCTTGCGGCGGAAATGGTGGCCATCGACCCTGAGCTTGGTGCCTTTAGGACCCATTATGCGGGGTTCTTCGACCCAGGCTTCGGTGTGGAGGCGCCGAGCCGGGCGGTGCTCGAGGTGCGCGGCTTTGATGTGCCATTCATCCTCGAACATGGTCAGCGTGCGGCGCGTCTCTGTTATGAGCGCCTTGGCGCAGTGCCCGCCGCGCTTTACGGCACCGCGCAAGCCTCCCATTACCAGGGGCAGGGCCTCAAGCTTTCCAAACACTTCGCGGCTGTCACGGCTTAACTTTTGAAGGGTACCGCCGTGTAGGTGTCGTCGTCGTCATCATCGGCAACACCTGCATCCTCGATCTCGTCGGGAAGCACGGGGTCCTCATTGTCCGCATCATAGGCGGCTTCGAGACGCTCTTTGATGGCGGCCATATCGACCTCGAGTTTCTCGCCTGCGCGATCTTTTTTCTCGTTCGTGAAGTCGATGTCCCAATAGCTGAGAATGGCGGCTGCCGATGCTGCGTTGGTGGTCTCATAGAGACGTTCCAAACGCTTTTTGTCCTTGCCTGAGAAAGCGCCGAGGCCTTCGCGGCGGTCGGGGCGTGCGTTCAGGACCTTCTCGAAGCTTTTCTCGGAGAGATTGAGGGCCGCAGCAAAGATCGTCAGCGGCTCACCGCCTCGGTCGCGCATAATCCTCAGGGCCATACCTGGGCTGACAAGGCCTTCTCCGGCTGCTTTCTCGGCCGTCAGGCGGGTGCATTCCGTCCGCATGGCGATGACGATGTCTTCATAGCTCGATCGCGATTTTTTCTGGCGCGGCTGCTTTTGGAACGTCGAGGCACGAGTCAGAAGCTTCGCCAAATTTGCCAGCGGCGAGTCGCCATAACCGGTCGTCTCGGTACCAAGGAGTTTGGTGAAGACATCGGCGGCAAAGCTTGGGTCCGTCTGGAACCGATCGAGGATCAAACGGCGGCCATCGGCATCGAGATACCAAAAGAGGCGGAGGCTCAAGCGCGGCGTCAAATCCGTACGCTTGGCAAGAAGCGCGGCCAGTCCATGACGGTTGGAGGCGCGGTTGACCAGGCGTTTCAAACGGTTCTTCGAGAGCTGAATTTCCGCACGCGGCAGAATGATGTGCTCGATCTCGGTTTCTTCGTGGAAGAGGAGGCGGTTGGCCACCGGTTCGGTCAGTGTGCTGCGCTGGGCAATAATGCGGCGGAAGGCAATGTCTTTGGATGTCGCTTCCATGAGCACTGCATCACTGGTGTGACGGCTCATTAAGATGATGTTGGCAGCTTCCAGCGATGAGAAGGCCAGCTGGCGCTGCATCTCTTCGGGGGCTTCGGCCATGCGCGAGACGAGGTCGGCGGCCTTCACCTTGGTTTCTGCATCCATGGCATCGATAATCTGCGAAGCCAATTCATTGGCGTAAAGACGGTCCGAACGCGTCTGATGACGGCGTGTCGCGACCAGCAGTTGCGAGACGGCGTTGAGGAGCACGTCGCCGGGAATCGGGCGTTTCGTCGCCTCCCGCGGCATTTCAGATGAGTTGGCCCAGCGTAGATCGTCGTTCATGACTGCTTCCCTTAATCATCTCTAAAAAAAGCACAGAGACTTTAAGGGTTGGCAAAGATCGTAAGGTCTTAGGTTAGCTTTGCGTTAATTTCTCCACATCGGCGCAAGTCGCTTCGCGTGGCGGCGAATTGCCGGTACGTTCTGCAACAATGTCAGCAACCGCTATCAAACCTTCCTTGCCCGAGACACTGTTTTTGGGGCGCACGCCCGCGATTTTGGATTGCTCGGGCGCGATGTGGTTGCCTGAGGACAAAGTCTTGGTGGTCTCTGACCTGCACTTTGAGAAGGGCTCGCACTTTGCCCGCAAAGGGCAGTTCTTGCCGCCCTATGACACCCGCGCCACGCTCGATGCGCTGGAACGGTTGATGCGGCTTTGCCGTCCGCGGATGGTGATCTCCCTTGGTGATGCTTTCCATGACCGGGAGGCCGAGGCGCGCATGAGCGCGGAGGATGCTGCCCGGCTTGAGCTTTTCACGCGGTCGGCGGACTGGCTCTGGGTGCTCGGTAACCATGACCCCGAACCGCCCAAACGGTTTCGCGGGCTCGCCAAGGATATCGTCCGTGTGGCGGGTCTCGTTTTCAGCCATGAACCTGGTGACCATCCCGGTTGGCAGGTGGCGGGGCACTTGCACCCTTGTGCCGTGGCGCAAAAGGATGGGCACGGCGTGCGGCGTCCGGCTTTCGTCACCGATGGTGAGCGCCTGGTGATGCCAGCCTTTGGCGCCTTCACCGGCGGTCTCAATGTCTTGGATGCGGCCTTTGCCCCGGCGTTTCCGCAAGGCTTCCGCACTTTCTTATGCGGCCAGGGCCGGGTCTATGAAGTGCCGCGCCGCAGCTTGCGCTCGGACACCCCACGGCCTGCTGCCTGGATGCGTTAAAACCGGGTCGCCACCAGGAGGAGCGTCATCCAAATCGGTGTCACCGCTCCCGCAACGATCAGCATACGCACACGGATATACCATCCAGGAAAAAGGCCACGCTCGCCGGAGCGCCAGTCTTCGAACAGTTGATAAAGCAGGATGAGCGACAACAGCCCGAGCTGCCAGAGCGGTCCCAGGCCGTTCACGTGAATGATGCCGGGCGGTGCCACCACGGCCCAAGCCAGAAGCGGCGGCACGACGGAGCCCAAGAGGCCACCGAAAACAGCGTTGCGGGCCGTGTCCGGGGCGAACATCGACATGCCCCAGCGCACCCCGCCCATGAAAGAAACGATCACCGCCCCATAAAGCGCAAACCAGCGAAACCACTGCATCGCCGTATCAAAACCAAGGCTGCCGCCCATCAGCCAGGTGACCAGCACCCCCCAAAACGGGATGAGGCCCGCAAAACCCAAAAGTGTCACCGCACGCTGGACCAGCCGGTCCTGATCCACCTCGCTCTGCACCACCGTCACCATTGTCGGACCTGCCCCCTTTATCGAGAGCCTCTACAGCGAAAGTGGATCACCGGTTTTGCGTTCGCGAGAGGCCAAAACAAAAACTGAGATCCGTTTGAAACCGAAAAATTGAATCGCATCAGCTTCAAACGGATCTAAGGCTTAGGATACCAGTCATCGGGCATCAGGTCTCGGTCTGAGATGGAAATATCTGGTGAAAACGACACCGACACAAGCGCATAGGCGCCAAGACAAGCGATGGCGCGGTAGATATCGGGTCCGATGGCAAAACTCTGACCAGGGGCGGTGAGATGGTAGCCGGTGGCGGTCTTCCCATCACCGCTGAGGCTCATGGCGATGGGACCGCCCTCCAGCAAAGTGAAGGTCACATCGGCCCTGATCTGGTGCCAGCCAGCTTCATCGGTGGCCATGAGAAGCTGTAAGCCTTCGCGGCTCTGCCCGCTCTGGTGGGCCGTCTCGCGCCAATAGCCCTCGAAGGGATGGGGCCTCAGCGCATGGGCGGTGATGAGGTCGTCGCTCTTCAGAACTGGTCCTTTCGCGCGCGGATCTCCGCAAAGACCTCGTGATGAGGTGCCCCTTCACGCCCGACCGACGCGGCGAGCATGGGGTCATCTGCTCTTAGGAAAGGGTTGGTTGCAATTTCGTTGGAGAGGATCACCGGAACGGTGGGCTTGCCCTCGGCCCGAAGACGCGTGACCTCGTCGGCGCGGGCTTGAAGAGCTTTGTTCTTGTCATCGACGGAGAGCGCAAAAGCAGCATTGGCGGCGGTGTATTCATGGGCGCAGAAGATCGTCGTCTCCGCCGGTAAGGCGCGCAGTTTGAGAAGCGAGGTCCACATCTCTTCCGGTGTTCCCTCGAAAAGCCGACCGCAGCCAAGGGAGAAAAGCGTGTCCCCCACGAACGCGGCTTCTGCGCTCGGGGCATAGTAAGCGATATGGCCAAGGGTATGACCTGGCACACCGATCACCTGCAGCGCGGTCTCGCCCAGCATAACCGTGTCGCCGTCCTTCAGGGCACGGGACTTATGAGCGATTTTGTCGCCCTCCGCCTCGGGCGCATAAACCTTTGCCCCGAAATGCTCAGCGATACGGTCGTTCCCGCCGATATGGTCAGGATGCCAATGGGTGTTGAGGATCAGGTCGATCGTCCAACTCAAGGCTTCGGCCTGTTTGATGATGTCCTCACCGTCAGGGGTGTCGATGGCCGCCGTGGTTCCAGAGGCCTTGTCGCGGACGAGGAAACCATAATTGTCGTTCAGGCAAGGAAACTGATGAACGGTGAGCGATCCTTGGTGATGCATATCGGCGCCTTCTTCCCTAAATATTGCGATGTAGGCGTTCCGTTCAACAGGCACAAAGGCCAATGACCAACCGGTGACTAAGACGAGAGCCCAAACGACAGAGAGTTAGCCCCCCGTGCGCATGACGAGTGAGCAATTGGCAGATTTTTACGCGACGCCTTTGGGCGGCGTGGCCATGCAATTGCTGAGCGATAAAGTCCGTGATGCCTGGGGCCCCGCCAAGGGCTTGCGTCTTGCCGGTTTTGGTCATGCCGGTCCGATCCTTCAAAATTTCCCGCTGGCCGAAAGGGTGATCGATATGATTCCGGCCGCTGCCGGCCCCCTTGGGAAGCCCGGCGAGGTGGTGGTCGATGACGAAGCCTGGCCCCTGCGCGAGGCCTCCATCGACAGGCTTTTGGTGATCCATGGCCTGGAAGACGCGCCCGATCCGCGCCGCTTGATGCGCGAGGCTTGGCGGGTGCTCACCGATGATGGACGGCTGATCATCATCGCCGCGAACCGGCACGGGTTTTGGACAGTCTTTGAGAACTCCGTGATGGCGGCTGGCCGCGCCTATTCCCGGCGGCAGCTTGTGCAACTTCTCGAGGGCTCGATGTTCGCGCCCACGGCCCAGGCTTCGGCGCTCTATTTTCCGCCCATTGCCAGGCTCAGCCGTATCGCCTTGCCGTGGGAGCGGATGGCTTCGCGTCTTGAGCCCTTGCGGATGCCGCTTCCCAATGTCGCTGGCGCTTTGCTGGTGGAGGCGCGGCGTTCCATGGCGGTGCCCGTGCAAGGGAGCAAAGTGGAGGTCCTGCGGCCGCTTTTTGGACAGGGGCGCCGCAGCGCAGGCCTCGCCGCAGAACG
>JBCCTG010000035.1:0-11664 GCA_039198735.1 Pseudomonadota bacterium
ATCAAGCTCCTCGACCTTGAAACACTTGATCGCGATCTTTTTCGCGGCGCGAGGGATACCGAGGCTCGCGGGCGCGTTTTTGGTGGGCAAGTTGTTGCTCAAGGGCTGATGGCGGCCTCGCACACCGTTCCGGAAGGGCGGCTTGCGCATTCACTCCACGCCTATTTTGTGCGCCCTGGCGATGATGCCTTGCCGATCATCTATCGGGTGGAGCGTGACCGCGATGGCGGTAGCTTTTCCAACCGGCGGGTGGTGGCGCAGCAAAATGGTGAGCCGATCCTCAACATGACGGCGTCGTTTCATATCAAAGAAGGGGGTGTCACCCACCAGGAGATGATGCCCGACGTGCCGCCGCCGGAGGCCCTGCGCGACGACAGAGAGATCGCGCCGGAACTGACCCATCTGCCTGAAAGCTTTCGCACCTTCATGCAAAGGGATCGCGGGGTGGAGTTGCGCCGCACGAGCCTTGATCAGCTTTATGGGAAAAAGACCGATCCCTGCCAGCACATATGGTTCAAGCTTTCGGAGACGACACCGGATGATCCTGCATTGGCGCGTGCGGTCCTGGCCTATGCCAGTGATTTTGCCCTTTTGGGCACCGCGCTTCTGCCCCATGGCCTGCACTGGACCAACAAGGGCCTTCGTTCCGCCAGCATCGACCATGCGGTGTGGATGCATGATGACCCGAGCGTCGGCGAGTGGCTTCTTTACACCATGGACTCAGGCTGGTCCGGCGGGGCGAGGGGGTTCAGCCGCGGCCGGATTTTCACCCAGGCCGGCACCTTGGTGGCCAGCACGGCGCAAGAAGGGCTCATTCGCTACACTCCCGACAAATAGGACTTGAGCGATCCCGCACATTTCGCTAGCCACATTTCTCGAACAACTTCGCGCGTATAGCTCAGCGGTAGAGCACTTCGTTGACATCGAAGGGGTCCCAAGTTCGATCCTTGGTACGCGCACCATCTTCTAACGAGAATGGAAACCAGGCGCGCGGCGTTGTTGAACAGCGCAGCATCGGCAAGTGTGGATTTCTATCGAGCGGCTTTGTCCCTGTGCATCGAGATAGCGGCTCGTGTCATCGTTTTCGCTGTGTTCCGTGATGTGAAGACCAATCCGGCAGAGTGTTGCGGCTGCGATGCGGGCGAGAATGCTGTCGCGCGTTTTCGCCGTCGGTGCATAGCGCTTACGCGACTCGGTAGCTTTGAAAGTGGTGGAATGCATAAACTCTCATCCGAAACGTCCTCATGGTAACGTTCTGCGCCGAGAATTATTCGAACCGGTGATGCCTATTTATGCGCGAGAGCAAGCGATGCACCTCGTTGCTCGATCATTGATCCTAGAACGGAACGATATCCCCGGCATAGTCGAGACAGCGCCCTGACTGATCAGGTGCAGCTTGATCGATCACACTCAACAAACGTTCAACCGAGTGTTGCGGTGTGAAGAGTTTCCCCTCGGGTACATTCGCCTGGAAGGGCTCCGAAAGGGCAGTATCCACCGTGCCCGGATGAAGGCCCAGGATCACGGCGTTCTTATTTTTCCGCGCCACTTCGATCGCTATGTTTTTGAGCATCATGTTGAGGGCGGCTTTCGAAGCACGGTAGCTGTGCCAACCGCCCAGCCGATTGTCCGATAAACTGCCCACCCTTGCCGAGAGGGCACCGAATACTGAGCGTGAGGGGTCGAGATGACCGACAGAGCTTTTCGCGATCAGTGCAGGGAGGAGCGTGTTGATCCGCATCACTTCGAGAAAAGCGCCGGGGTCGAGCTGGCGCAGTGCTTTTTCCGGTGCGAAATCCTGACCGTGCAATGTTCCGATGGCGGAGAGAACCAGGTGCAAAGGCCCGCCTTCCGCTGCCTCTTTCGCCGCCTCGGCAAGGGCATCGGGATCGGCGCTTGTATAGCGGATCGTGCGGACCTTGGGTGCAGCTTGAAGAGGCGCGCGGGACAGTGCGATCACCTCGCCGATATGCGGCTCTTGAGCGAGGCGCTCCACGAACGCTGCGCCAAGACCCCCCGATGCACCCCAAACAGCGGCGCGAAATCCACTAGGAAAGTTTTTCAAGATCATACCGAGGTCCTCAACTCTGCCGACAGCGTTCGGAGCAATAAACGACGCTGTCCCAGTCACGCTCCCATTTTTTGCGCCAGGTGAAAGGGCGTCCGCAACATTTGCAGATCTTTTGCGGCAGGTTTTGCTTGGCCACGACCTTACCTTTTCGGCGCATCGGATCCTCCATAAGACGACGTAAACGTCGACGCATGATCGTCTAGGGGCAGCATGTCGCGCGGCGTATAAGCATTGCTGATGGTCCCCGGAGCGGGCTAGCCGTCTTTCAGTCTTCTTGCTGGACCCATGTTATGTCGAATTTTTCCATACGCTTTGCCGTCGTCGCCATGGGCTGCGCCGTTCTTGCAAGCTGCGCGGGTCTGCAGAGCCCCATGGGGCTATTTACGCCCTCACTGCCTGGTGCGATCAAGGATCATGTGGAGGTGCTTGCCTCGGATCGCATCCAAGGGCGCGCCACGGGCTCACAAGGTTATGCCATGTCAGCCACCTATGTGGCCGATTTTTTTGACAAGGCCGGGATCGCGCCGGGGGCCCCCGACTATCGCCAGGATGTGCCGCTTTATGCGGTGAACCCTTCCAAGGTGACGGGAACGTTGCGGCTCCAGGGTCTTGAACGCGAAGAGGGGGAGGACGTTGCGTTCTTCCCTCCCCTGACAAATCTTGGCGGTGACCAGACCCAGGACACTCAAGGGGCGGTTGTCTTCGTCGGCCACGGCATTGTCGCGCCGGAGTTGGGGCTTAACGCCTATAAGGGTGTCGATGTCCGGGGGCGGATTGTTCTCATGCTTTCCGGTGCCCCTGAAATGGACGACCAAGCGGTGCAGGAACATCTGAAACGCCTGGACACCAAACGCATGGAAGCAGGACGTCAGGGTGCTATCGGTCTTCTTTATGCTGATCCTGACCTCGATAATGTCAACCGACTGGCGCGTTTGCGCCGCTCCCACCTTTCAGGGGCTCTCGTCGTCGAGGTACCTCTTCAAGAGGCTTTGCCCGTTGCCGCAGTTTCCGACAGTGTGGTGCGGGAGCTGATCGAAGCGGCTGGACGCGATAAGGATGAGGTGATCGACGCCGCCCAGGCGGGAACAGGGGAGAGTTTCACCACCGGTGTTCAGGCTGAACTCATCACCCGCGCTGAGGCGAGGCCTGTCAAAAGTTTCAATGTGGTGGGTATTATTCCTGGGACGGATGCTTCCCTCCAAGACGAAGCCGTGGTGGTCACGGCGCATCTTGATCATCTCGGTACGCGCGATCTTGGTGATGATCGCGATGGCATCTACAATGGCGCCCTCGATAATGCTGCGGGCGTTGCGATTGTGATGGAAGCCGCCAAGCAATTGGCGACCGAAGGCGGCGCGCGGCGCACTTTGATCTTTGCGGCCCTTACCGCCGAAGAGGCCGGGCTCCTCGGCTCGCTTCACCTGGCGGCAAGCCTTGAGGGTATGGGCTATACCCCTGTGGCCAACATCAATATCGACATGCCGGTGCTCACTTATCCTCTCAACGATGTTATTGGTTTTGGTGCGGAGCATTCCTCCCTCAAAAGACCTTTGGACGAAGCCGCCGCCGAGGTGGGTCTGGTGGCCACCCCCGACCCCCTGCCTGAGCTGTCACTCTTCGTGCGCTCGGACCATTACCGTTTCGTGCAGCGCGGCGTGCCCTCTGTGTTCCTGTTCAACGGTATGGCGGGTGAGGGCCGTGAGGCTTTCCAGGCCTTCATGCGCAATCACTATCATAAACCTTCAGACCAGGTGGACCTGCCCATCAATTGGTCTGATGCTGCCACCTTCACGGAGTTGTCCGTGGGTTTGATCAGACGCGTCGCTGACGCGGAGACCGCTCCGACCTGGAACGAAGGCTCTCCCTTCGATCTTAAAAACCCAAAGGATTGAGGGTGCGGCTTGACCCGCGCCGGTGTTCGCCCGACATCTCGCTGCGATTATGCTGATTGAGTTGACTATCCAAGACATCGTGCTGATTGAGCGCCTGACGCTGCAAATCGGCGGCGGTCTCAGTGCGCTGACCGGCGAGACGGGGGCGGGCAAATCGATCCTGCTCGACAGTCTTGGGCTCGCCGTGGGCGGCAAGGCCGACAAAGGGCTCGTGCGGCAAGGGGCTGAGCGCGGATCGGTGCAGGCCGTGTTCGATGTCTCCCCTCAGCACCCTGCTTGGGGCCTTCTTACGAACGCTGGGATTGCCGCCGAAGATGATGTGATCATCCTGCGCCGGGTTCAGTCCGCTGACGGAAAGTCCCGCGCTTTTGTCAATGATCAAACCGTATCGGTGACGACGCTGCGCACCATTGGCGAGAGCTTGATCGAGGTGCATGGTCAGCATGAGAGCCAAGGTTTTCTTGATCAATCCGTGCACCGGGCTCTTCTTGATAGCTATGCGGGCCTTGGCAAACCGGCGGGCAAAGTGGCTGAAGCCTGGGGTGTGCTAAAATCGATCCGTTCCCAGATCAAGGATCGTGAAGAGCAACAAGCTGCCGCCGAACGGGAGGCGGATTATTTGCGGTTTGTGGCCAGTGAGCTTGAAAAACTTGACCCCCAGCCTGGCGAGGAAGCAGCGCTTGCCGAAAAGCGTGCGCATTTAATGGCGGCGGAGAAGGTTTCAGAGGACCTCTCCGCGGCGATTGCTGCTTTGGGCGATGATGGCTTAGAGGCCAAGGTCTCCAGCGCGGCTGGCCGTATTGATCGGGCATCGGAACGTCTTGATGAGGAGGCGAGCGTTCCTTTGCGTGCAGCAACCGAACGTCTCGATGCCGCGCTTAACGAATTTGCCGAGGCGCGGGGAGTTTTGCGCGAGGCCGCGGAAGTTTTCGTCAGTGATGAGACGGCTTTGGAAGAAACCGAAGAGCGGCTTTTCGCGCTCCGCTCCGCCGGACGAAAATATGGACGCTCGCCCGATGCGCTTTATACGTACCGTGAGGAAGTGAACCAGCAGCTCGCCCTTCTTGATGAGGGGGAGGCGAGCTTTGGTGCTCTGCGCAAGGAGGAAGGGCAAGCGGTGCTGCGATTTGACAGCCTGGCGCAGGATCTCTCGCAAAAGCGCACCAAAGCCGGGGCGAAATTTGCCAAAGCCGTGATGGCTGAGCTTGCGCCCCTCAAGCTCGGTGCGGCGAAGTTCAAAGTCCTGGTCGAGAAGGATGATGCGCACAAAGGTGCCCACGGTGTGGATCGCGTGGTTTTTGAGGTGGCAACCAATCCGGGTGCACCCTTTGGTCCGTTGAAAGTCATTGCTTCGGGCGGGGAGCTTTCACGGTTCGTCTTGGCCCTGAAGACTGTTCTATCGTCCAAGGATGAGAAATCGGTGATCGTTTTTGATGAGGTGGATAGCGGTGTCGGCGGCGCGGTGGCTGATGCGATCGGCGAGCGCTTGGCAAAAATCGCGGCTGATACTCAGACCTTGGTGGTGACCCACAGCCCGCAAGTCGCGGCGCGGGCCCAACGGCATTTTTTGGTCTCCAAAGCGGGCAGCAAAAAAGTCCGTACCGATGTTCGTCACCTCACCGATGATGAGCGCAAAGAGGAAATTGCCCGTATGCTTTCCGGTGCAACCGTCACCCCCGAAGCGCGCGCTGCGGCGGAAAAGCTCTTGGCTGAAGGCATAAGGGTCAGAGGCGAGGCCGCGTAGTGGCAAAGACATGGACGGAGGCAGAGGCCAAAAAACGTCTCTCCGATATTGCGAAACTGATGGCCGATGCGGACCGCGCCTATGACGAGGCCGAACCGGTGATGACGGATGCGGACTATGATGCCCTCCGTGCCGAGAACAATGATCTTGAAGCGGCGTTCCCGCACCTCAAACGCTCTGATAGCCCCTCCGAGAAAATTGGGTCGGTGCCCACCGGACGGTTCAAAAAGGTCAAGCATGCGCGACCGATGCTCTCCCTTGACAATGCGTTTACGGATGATGATGTCCATGATTTCGTAGCGCGCGTCAGGCGCTTTTTAGGTCTTGGTGAGGATGAACCCATCGCGCTCGTGGCGGAGCCGAAGATCGACGGGCTTTCCGCCGCCCTGCGCTATGAAGAGGGGGCTTTCGTTTTGGGTGCGACCCGCGGGGATGGCACCACAGGTGAAGATGTGAGCCGCAATCTTGCTACCCTTCACGACATTCCGCACACGCTCAAAAAAGCGCCGGCTGTTCTGGAGGTGCGCGGAGAGGTTTATATCTCCAAATCCGATTTTGCCAAAATGAATGAGGGGTTCGACAAGGCAGGGGAGAAGACCTTTGCCAATCCGCGCAACGCAGCCGCAGGGTCGCTTCGTCAAAAGGACCATACCGTAACAGCGGCGCGTCCGCTCAAATTCTTCACCCACGGTACCGGTGAGATGTCCGAGCCCTTGGCCGAGACCTTCTCCGGTACAACAAAAGCCTTGGAAGTGCTCGGTTTCCCTCCTAACCCCCTCGCTAAACTCTGTCCGTCAGCGGAGGAGGCGCTCGCGCATTATAGGTCCATTGAAGAGCAACGGGCGACCCTCGACTACGATATTGACGGTGTCGTTTATAAGGTCGACCGCCTCGATTATCAGGAACGCCTCGGCTTTATCGGGCGCGCACCGCGCTGGGCCATCGCCCATAAATTCCCTGCGGAGAAAGCCATGACGATCCTGGAACGGATCGAAATTCAGGTGGGCCGAACCGGCGCGCTGACCCCCATCGCACGGCTGACCCCGGTAACGGTAGGCGGCGTTGTGGTCTCCAACGCCACTCTTCATAACCAGGACGAAATCGAACGGCTCGACGTGCGCGAAGGTGACACGGTTACCGTGCAGCGCGCTGGCGATGTCATTCCGCAAATCCTCGCTGTCGATCTTTCCAAACGCTCGCAACACGCGCAATCCTTTCCCTTCCCAGAAGTATGTCCCGTATGCGGATCTCCTGCTGTGCGAGATATCAATCCGCGTACGGGTGAAAAGGATGTGGTGCGCCGATGCACGGGCGGCTTCAACTGCTCCGCGCAGACGCTTGAGAAGCTCAAACACTTTGTTTCCAAGGGCGCCATGGATATCGACGGCCTGGGTGAGCGGCAAATCGAAGATCTCTTCGGTCGTCATATGGTGCGCGAGCCTGCTGATATTTTCACCTTGCCCCGGCGTGAGCTTGAAGGCATTTTCAACGTGCAAGGAACGTCTGACCTCAGAAGTTACAAACGCACCACCTCCAAAACGAAGGGCACAACCTGGACGCAAGAGGTCACCAACCAAAAATCCCTTGATAATCTCTTCGCCTCGATCGAGGCGGCACGGACTAGGCCTCTGGCCCGTGTGATCGCTGCCCTCGACATTCGCCATGTCGGCACTGTCACGGCGGCAACCCTGGCCGATCGTTATCCGAGCCCTGATGATTTTATCAAGCTGGGGGAAGGGCTTCTCGATCAAGAGGGCGCAACCCGCGACGAGTTGATTGCCATCGATGGTCTTGGTGAGACGGTGGCCGATTCTTTGACTGCGTTTTTCGGCGATGCTGGCAACCGTGCCCTTTTGAAGCGTCTTTTTGCAGAGCTAGACCCTGAGCAACCCATTCAGGTCGAGCACGATGGCCCGCTTGTGGGCAAAAGTATCGTTTTCACCGGCAGTCTTGCCGAGATGACCCGCGATGAGGCCAAAGCTTTAGCCCAACGCCTCGGTGCACGGGTGGTGAGCTCCGTCTCGAAAAAAACCGATATCGTTGTGGCCGGAGAAGGTGCAGGCTCGAAGGGTAAGAAGGCGCAAGAGCTTGGTCTCGACATTTGGGATGAGGCCCATTGGCTCAAGGTTGCGCGCGGCGCTTGAGATGTGACACGCCATGCGTCAAAAGCTGAACACAACAGGAGAGGACGTGCCCCATGGCCAAGGATTTTGATATCATCGTTTACGGTGCCAGCGGTTTTACGGGCCGCCTGGTGGCCGAGTATCTTGGCCAGTCCGGCGCCCCAAGCTTCGCGATGGCGGGGCGCAATGAAGCCAAACTGAAAGAGGTGCGTGAGGAGATGGACCTCGGCGATACACCGCTCGTGGTCGCCGACGCCGAAGATGAAGCCGCGCTCAAATCCATGGCGGCGCGTGCCAAAACCGTGGTAACCCTCGCGGGGCCGTACCAGCTTTACGGTGAGAAGCTGTTGCAAGCCTGCATCGATACGGGCACGGATTACTGCGATCTTTGCGGAGAGCCCGCCTGGATGGCGAAAATGATCCGTGAGGCTCATGATGCCGCCAAAGCCTCGGGTGCGCGGATTGTCTTTTCCTGCGGCTTTGATTCGATCCCGTCGGATTTGGGTGTCTGGCATGTTCAGAACAAAGTGATGGAAGCGGCGGGCAAGCCTGCTGACCGTGTGAAGCTTTTTGTAAGGGCGATGAAGGGCACGTTTTCGGGCGGGACCGCGGCCAGCTTCAAGGCCACGATGAAAGCAGCGTTCGATGATCCTCAAGTGATGAAGGATCTCATCAATCCCTTCTCCCTAGCGCCAGGTTTTCAGGGGCCAGAGCAACCTGACCCCCGCACGGTGCGCTTTGATGATGACGAAGACACCTGGCTTGCGCCGTTTATTATGGCGTCGATCAACACCAAGAATGTTCACCGCACCAACGCCCTGACCGGTGGCCGCTACGGCGAGGGCTTCGTTTATGATGAAATGGTCATGACTGGTCCTGGCGATAAAGGCAAAGCGCGCGCCGACGCCATGGCTGCCGACAAAAGCATGTCCAGTGATGATGGTCCCAAACCTGGCGAGGGCCCTTCGAAAGATGAGCGCGAGAACGGCATGTTCGAGCTTGCGGTGATCGCCAATGGCCCTGGCGGCAACCGTTACGAGACCATCGTTCGCGGTGATAAAGACCCAGGCTATGGCTCCACCTCGAAGATGATTTCTGAAGCAGCGCGCTGCCTCAACGAAGACGTGCCCGAAGGCGAGGGCGGGATTTTGACGCCTGCTGCGGCTATGGGTGATGCGCTCATCAAACGGCTCGAAACCAGGGCGGGCGTCACCTTCCAGTAAAGAGACGCTGGCCCAACTCTTGCTGCATCTCACAGGCAGTCCGAAACCCTTTCCCAAGGAGGGGGTTTCCAGCACGTGCCTGTCGCCCTAGGCGGGAGCAAACGAGGGTCTTTGGATGTTTGAACGCTTGGCAATTCCCGACGTGGTGCTGGTTCGCCCGCCGCGCTTTGGCGATCACCGGGGTTTTTTTTCCGAAACCTTTCATGCCGCACGTTACGATCAGGGCGGGATTTCCGGGCCTTTCGTGCAAGACAACCATTCGATGTCGGCAGAGGTCGGCACCTTGCGGGGTCTTCATTTTCAGATCGATCCCTCGGCCCAAGGCAAGCTCGTGCGTTGTACCGTGGGAAGGGTTCTCGATGTGGCTGTCGATATCCGCGTCGGCTCCCCCACCTATGGGCAGCATGTGAGCGCTGAGCTGACCGCGGATGGCGGTGAGCAAATTTTTGTCCCCGTTGGTTTTGCCCACGGCTTTGTCACAAACACGCCCCATGCGGAAGTTCAGTATAAGGTGACAAATTATTACGATAAAGAAGCCGATCGCGGCCTCGCCTGGGATGACCCGGCATTGGGGATCGACTGGCAGCTAAAGGGCGCTGCGCCGGTTCTTTCCGAGAAGGATCAGGCGCACCCAAGGCTTGCGGATTTGCCTTCCTATTTCACCTATCAGGGCCCTGAGGAGGCAGTTTAAGCCATGCGCGTTCTGGTTACCGGCGGTGCAGGTTTCATTGGGTCGGCGGTCATCCGGCATCTGATCAATGAGACCCATGCTGAAGTTATCAATGTCGATAAGCTGACCTATGCGGCCAATCTCGACACCCTGAAAAGTGTGGCGGACAGCCAGCGTTACAGATTTTATCAGCTCGATATTTGTGATGGCGCGGCGATGGCGAAACTTTTTGCCGATGAGAAGCCCACCCATGTGATGCACCTCGCTGCCGAAAGCCATGTGGACCGTTCCATTGCCGGGGCGGCTGATTTCATCAGCACCAATATTGTCGGCACCTATGCCCTTCTCGAAGCGGCGCGGACGTACCGCGACGGCCTTGAAGGCGAAGTGCGGGATGCATTCCGGTTCCATCATATCTCCACTGATGAGGTTTACGGATCACTCGGTGCCGAAGGCCTCTTTGAAGAGACTACAGCTTATGATCCGTCCTCGCCTTATTCGGCGTCGAAGGCGGCTTCGGATCATCTTGTGGTCGCCTGGGGCCGGACTTACGGGCTGCCGATTGTGATCTCCAATTGCTCAAACAATTATGGGCCTTTTCAGTTCCCTGAGAAATTGATCCCGCTGATGATCCTCAAATGCCTTGCGGATGAGCCGCTACCGGTTTACGGCGATGGTTCTAACATCCGCGATTGGTTGCATGTGGATGACCACGCACGTGCCTTGGTGACGATTTTGAAGCAAGGCCGCCTGGGTGAGAAATACAATGTCGGTGGTCGGAACGAACGCACCAATCTTGAGGTGGTCAACACCATCTGCGATATCGTTGATGAACATAAACCCGCTGACGCACCGCGGCGTTCACTGATCACTTATGTTAGTGACCGTCCGGGTCATGATCATCGCTATGCGATTGATGCCCATAAGCTTGAAAATGAACTCGGCTGGAAAGCTCAGCACAACTTTGATACGGGCATTCGCGAGACGATTTCTTGGTATCTTGAGCATGCTGAATGGTGGGGGCCGCTCACCCAAGGTGTTTATGGCGGTGAGCGTCTCGGGCTTTTGCCGAAGGGTTCCTGATGGTTGTCCCTGTCCTGATCATTGGCCGATCTGGTCAAGTGGCGCAAAGTCTTCTGGAGGCTGGCGCAGGCTTTCCTGACCTTGCCCTGACGGCCATGGGCAGGCCGGACCTTGATATCACGGACACGGCATCCATTAGGCATGCTCTTGATGCGGTCAATCCTCGCATTGTTATCAATGCTGCCGCCTACACGGCGGTCGATAAGGCCGAAGAGGCGCGTGATGCAGCCTTTGCTGCGAATGCGGATGGCCCTGGGCTCCTGGCTTGCGAAACTGCATCGCGCGGTGTGCCTCTCATTCATATTTCCACGGATTATGTTTTTGACGGCTCGGCAACGCGTCCTTACCGCCCTGATGATGCGACGGCGCCGCTCGGCGTTTATGGCGCCTCGAAGCTGGCTGGTGAACAGCGTGTGGCCGAAGCGAACCCGCAGCATTTTATCTTCCGGACCGCTTGGGTTTACGGCGCTTACGGAAAGAATTTCCTCAAAACTATGATGCGTGTGGCTAAGACCAATCCTCAATTGCGGGTTGTGGCTGACCAACAGGGTGGGCCGACATCCTCCCACGATATTGCCGAGGCGCTTTTGCAGGTGGCCAGCCAGGTGGTCCGTGGTCAGAGCGATGATTTCGGCCTCTATCACTTGGCGGCGCGAGGTGAGGCGGTGTGGGCAGATTTTGCCGAGGCGATTTTTGAAGCGAGCGCAGCCTATGGTGGCCCCTCGGCCAAGGTGGAACGGATCACCACGGCGGAGTATCCAACGCCTGCGGTACGGCCTGCTTATTCCGTGCTCGACACAACGCGTCTCAAGCAAGCCTTCGGTATCGAGTTGCCGCATTGGCATGAACCTGTCGCGG
>JBCCTG010000036.1:0-11651 GCA_039198735.1 Pseudomonadota bacterium
CCGCCAAAACCGGCTCCACTTTGGCTGAAAACGCTCTATGATCTGTGCTGATATCTTACGTCGACGGGGAAGGCCGCTATGCTTCGTTTTCTGTTCAGTTTTGTGGCCGTGGCTGCGGGGGCTCTCTTGCTCCTTAACGGTATCCTTGCGCCCCTGACCCCAAAGGAAGGTATGCCGGAGATGCGCGACGTGCTGCTTTACGGCGCCGCGCCCCTTGCCCTGATGGCGCTTGGCATTCTGTTCACAGATAAAGGCGTGCTTCGACTGCTCTACACACTGGTAATGGTGGCAGCGATCTTTGGGCTGATCTATGTGGGGTTGATGCTCGTCTTTTGAGGATCAATAACGCACGGGTCCGTAGCCAAGGCCGAACTCGTTCCTCATGATATCGAGCTGAAATTGCGCACTGGACAATGCACGCTCATAATCGGCGATGAGGAAGAGAAGCCGTGCTTCATCAGCCGCATGGCGGGCCACGCGATTGCGCGCGAAACGCAGATTGCGGCGCAAATCATTGATCCTGTCCTGATCGTTTTCGCGACGAAGATTGTAACGTAGACGGTCAATATCCAAAAGAGCATTGTTACGGCTGTCGATGGCGCGCCGGTATTCATTCCTGACACGGTTCAAATTGCGCTTGGCCTGATGATAATCAAAAGCCGTGCGGTGGATACGCGTGAGGGAAGGATCATTCCCTGCGCATTCCACTGTGCTGCCGCGCCCTTGGATACCGGCCAGATACGCCCCATCAGGGGTGCAAAACCGCAAAAGCCCCTGCTGCCGACCACGTTCGTAAGCTGCGTAATCAGGGGCGATCCCATATTTGCTGCAGGACCGTGTCACCCGCGTATAGCCAGTGGGGCCAACGCCCAGGCGACCATCGGCCTGGCCCCGCGCTTCCCAATTGACGATCGCGCATTCCTCCTCGGAAAGCCCAGCGCAGCCGCCAAGCGCCAACAACACTGCGGCTCCACTGATCCAACGCCAATTGGCCATGACCGTTTCTCCCCTTACGCCTTTGTCGTCAGCCTAGAGTGCATTCAATGATCTCCTGGTCATTGAATGCACTCTAGGCTTTTGATGGTCGCGTTTTCGAACCGCCAAACCGACTTCACTTTGGCTGAAAACGCTCTAGCGCGCTTTTGTACCGGCGTTAACCGAGCAAGCGCTTGTCGCTGATGCGCAAGATCCGGGGCAGACGCGTCGCCAAGTTTTCGTCATGGGTGGCAACGATCATCGCCATGCCCCGCTCGGCCTGGGCCTCCAGGAGAAGATCGAAGACACGCGCTGAGGTTCCCTGGTCGAGGTTACCCGTCGGCTCATCGGCGAGAATAAGATCCGGCTCATTGGCAAGAGCACGCGCGATCGCGACCCTTTGTTTCTCCCCGCCCGAAAGCTGCGCAGGCTGATGGGTGAGCCGTTCACTGAGCCCCAAGCGGATGAGCAGATCTGTCGCCTTGTCCTTCGCCTCGGCTTCTTTCCTGCCGCCGATCAGCATGGGGATCATAACATTTTGGAGGGCATTGAACTCTGGCAACAGGTGGTGAAACTGATAAATAAAGCCCACACGGTGACGGCGAAGGGCTGTACGCTGATTATCCCGCAGTTTCAAAGTCGATTGCCCAGCAATCACCACATCGCCCTTAGAGGGTTTTTCAAGAAGACCAGCGATATGAAGCAGTGAGGATTTCCCCGATCCCGAAGGCCCAAGTAGCGCCGCCGCTGACCCCGCCTCCATGGTCAGGCTCAAATCCTCGAAAATGATCAGGTCGCCATAACGCCGGGTGATGCGATCGAGGTGAAGAACATCACTCATACCGCAAGGCCTCCACCGGATCGAGGCGCGAGGCCCGCCATGCGGGGTATGCGGCGGAAAGCAGCGCCATCAACAAGGCGAACAGAAGCACGTTCCGCACCTCAGAAAACTCAAAGATCGAAGGGATTTCATCAAGGTAGTAGATCTCAGGATTGAAGAGCCGGAAACCGAAGACGGTGGAGAGAAACTCTTCCACAGCACTCAAATTGGTGGCCAGAAAACTGCCCAGCGCCACACCGAAAACGGCGCCCGTGACGCCGATCAATCCGCCCACCATCAAAAAGATGCGCAGGATAGCGCCGGATGTGGCGCCCACGGTGCGCAAAACCGCAATGTCGCTGGTCTTGTCCTTCACCAACATGACAAGGCCGGAAATGATGTTGAGGGTGGCGATCCCCACAATCATCAAAAGGATCAGCCGCTGAAGACCCCGCTCCACTTCCAAAGCGTTGAAGAGCGATCGAAACCTTTGGCGCCAATCGAGGATGAACACGGACGGCCCCGCCGCCTCTTGGATCATCGGCAAGTGGTGCTCGATATCGAGAGGGTCGGCGACCTTGAGTTCAATCTCGGAAATCTCGCCGCGGCGGCGGGCAAAAAGCTGGGCCTGCTGCAGCGGCATATAAACGAGAATGCCGTCATATTCAGAATTGCCCACGGCAAAGATCGCGGCAACCTGATAGGATTTCTCCGTGGTCGGCGCGACACCGAACGGTGTCTCTGCCCCGCCGCCAGTGATCAGGGTCACGGTATCTCCCGCCCCAACACCAAGCTTGGCCGCCACGCCCACCGCCATGATGATCGCGTTGCCGCCCTTTGGGCCTGCACCAAAACCCTCGAAGGATCCTTGCCGCAGGGCTTGCGGTCCAGTGACCTCGTCAATGGTGAAAAGATCGTCGCGGGTGACGCCTTGGATATAAACCGGGGTCTGACCATCACGGCCCGCCACGGCATAGGCCTCAACCTTCAGCACGGGAACAGCCGCCACGACGCCGTCAACAGCTTCAAGATTGGCAAGCAGATCGGCACTGGCGGGTAAGCTGTTGCCTGGCGGCTGCACGAAGACATGACCGTTCACACCCAGAAGCTGATCGAGCAGCGTGACGCGAAAACCCTGCATCACCGACATCACGACGATCAATGTGGCAACGGAGAGCATGATGCCCAGAAAAGCGATGATCGAAATCACGCTCACGCCCGCGCCTTTTCGTGTCGCCCGCAGATAGCGCAAGGCGAGCATACGCTCAAAAAGCCCGAAAGGTCCGGGCGCGGCGGTGGTGCTCATGGAAGAAACCTTTGACTGATGCGCTCACTTGGCAAGGAACGGGCCCTGGGTAAAGCAAAGGTCCAACTCTCAGAACGCTGCGGGCAATCTTTAGAAAGCCCACAGCGTCTGAAAAGAGAAGACTTAGCCGACCAGCACATCAGCCGAAAGCGGCTCGACCGTTTCCTGACCGTGGGTCACGGCAGCCCCATGGCTCACCGCGCGCGGCAAGAGGTTATCAGCGAAGAAACACGCGATGTGGATCTTGCTGTCGAGATACTCCTTATGCGCACCAGCATCGTTTTTCATGCCATGGGCAGCGATCGCACCGCGCAGGAGGAAGTGGGCACCAGCGACATATCCGAACTGATCGAGATAAGGCGTACCGCCAGCAAGCCCATCATTGGGGTCCGCCTTCATCGCAGCGACAAGCCAATCGGTGTTGGCTTGAAGACGCTTGGCTTCGGTTTGAAGCGCTTCGCCCGCGCGTTTGAGATCAGCATCACCGGTGGCTATCGCGGCATCTCCGTTTTCCATCATTTCACTGATGAAATCATAGGCAAGCTTACCCTCGCCCATGCCAAGCTTGCGGCCGATAAGATCAATGCCTTGAATACCGTTGGTGCCTTCATAAATGGCGCAAATGCGCACATCACGGAAGAATTGCGCCGCACCCGTCTCTTCGACAAAGCCCATACCGCCATGGATCTGGATACCGATATTGGCGACCTCTTGGGCACGATCGGAAGAGAAGGCTTTCGAGATCGGTGTCAAAAGCTCTTCACGCTCCCGCGCTGCACGGGCTGTTTCCTCATCGGTGGAGCGTCGGGACACGTCGTAAGCGACCATATTGGCGTAGCAGATCGCACGTGACGCCTCGACCAAGGCCTTCATGGTGTAGAGGTTGCGGCGAACGTCAGGGTGCTGCCAAATTGCTACAGGAGATCCGGTTTTGACGCCGAAGGGGCGCCCTTGAGGCCGGTCTTGGGCATATTCGAACGCTTTTTGAAAAGCCGCCTCACCCACACCGACGGCTTGCATACCCACATCGATGCGCGCTGCGTTCATCATCACGAACATGTTCCTGAGGCCCTCGTTCTCTTTCCCCACAAGGGTTCCAAGGCACGCATCATTGTCACCGAACGACATCACACAGGTCGGTGAGCCGTGCTGGCCGAGCTTGTGTTCGACACCGACAATCTTGATATCGTTCTGCTGGCCGATATTGCCTTCGGCATCCACACGGAATTTCGGCACCAGGAACATCGAAATCCCGCGCGTGCCTTCTGGTGCATCGGGGAGCCGCGCCAGCACCAGATGCACGATGTTGTCGGCCATGTCGTGGTCACCGTAGGAGATCCAGACTTTGTTGCCTTTGATCTTGTAGGTGCCGTCGCCAACGGGCTCCGCTTTGGTGCGCACCGTGGCAAGGTCGGAACCGGCATGCGGTTCAGAGAGGTTCATGGTGCCCGACCACTCGGCACTGACAAGCTTGGGAAGGAAGATATTCTTCTGTTCGTCCGAGCCATGGGTCAGAAGGGCTTTGACAGCGCTTGTGGTCAGCATGGTGCCCATGGAAAAACTGATGCAAGCGCCCTGCATTCCGTCGGCCACGGCGATGGCGATGGAATTGGGCAAGTCCTGCCCGCCCCATTCTTCGGGGAACGCCACCGAATTCCATCCGGCTTCGACATATTGGCTGTAGGCTTCTTTAAAACCAGGTGTGGTGAAGACTTTGCCATTTTCGAGCTTTGCGCCCTGTTGGTCCGATGCCCAATTGAGAGGAGCGAGAATGTCGTTGGCGAACTTGCCAGCCTCACCGAGGATCGCCTCGACAAATTCGTCCGATAGATCCTCAAATGCTCCGGTTTCTCGAACCGCGTCGAAACCAGCGGCATGGTTAAGAAGAAACTGCATGTCGCGGACAGGCGTATGGTAGGTCATGAAATTGCGCCTCTTAGAATTTCCAATGGGCGCTAGGAATGGACGCGATGAATGTCAAAAGCAAAGTGACGAGGCGCAGCAGCCTTCTTCAAAGTGTCGACGATGCCGTGCAGATCCTAAAATCTGGCGGTGTTTGCGCCTTGCCGACAGAAACGGTTTACGGCCTCGCAGCCCTCGCCTCCCATGATGAAGCTGTGGCGCGAATTTATGAGGTGAAGGGGCGGCCATCCTTCAACCCCCTGATTGTGCATTGTTCTTCCGTAAAACAAGCGGCCACTGTCGTGCGGCTCGATGATTGCGCGGGGAAACTCGCGGCGCAGTTTTGGCCCGGTGCTGTGACGGTGGTGCTGGAGAAACAGCCAGAAGCAGCCGTATCGGACCTTGCTGCTGCAGGACTTGAAACCTTGGCGGTGCGGGTGTCTGCACACCCTTTGATGCGTCAGGTTATCGAGCAAGTGGGCGCACCCCTGGTGGCCCCTTCAGCCAACAAATCCGGCAGGCTGAGCCCAACCCTCGCCGAGCACGTTATGGAGGATTTCGGCGACGAGGTTCCGGTCCTTGATGGCGGCCCATGCGAGGCGGGTATCGAAAGCACGATCATCAGCCTCGCCAAAAGCCGCCCCACCCTTTTGCGCCCTGGCGCGGTGGACGCGGCAACAATCGAGGCACGGCTTGGCCATCCGCTGGCCGCGCCGGGGCACGGGATCGAAGCGCCAGGGATGCTGAGCAGCCATTATGCTCCGAATGCGATGCTTCGTCTTAACGCAAATGAAGTGACAGGCGACGAAGTTCTCCTTGGTTTTGGCGGGAGCGCAGGTGCAGCCTTGGATTTATCGCCTAGGGGCGATGTGCGGGAAGCGGCAGTCAATCTCTTTCGGTTCCTGCGGGAGCTCGATGGTCAAAGCCCGAGGATCGCCGTGGCCCCGATCCCCGATCAAGGTCTTGGCCAAGCCATCAATGATCGCCTGCGGAGAGCGGCGGCACCGAGAGCGTAAAAGGGCAGCCTGGCGATGATCACTTGCTACACGCGTTACGAAATCGAACCCTCCAAAGTGGCCGAGTTCAAACGCTATGCGCGGTTTTGGTTGGAGCTGATCCCGAAATTCGGCGGCACCCACCACGGTTACTTCCTACCCCACGAAAGCGCCAACGATATTGCCGTGGAGCTTTTCTCGTTTGAGTCCCTTGCCGCTTATGAGCGTTATCGCGCCGAGAGCCTTCAGGACCCAGACTGCCAGGAGGCCTACGCTTACGCTGAGGAGACGGACTGCATCAGGCGCTATGAGCGGCAGTTCCTATCGCCCTTGGGGGCTTAAAACCTGGATCACCGCCGCATGAGGCATTACATACGGTATTGAATATATTTCAGGAGATCCGCCATGACGAAAGTCTGGACCGTTTATCTTTCAGGCGAGATTCATACCGCTTGGCGTGACGAGATTGCCGAAGGTATTAAAGCTCGCGATCTGCCGGTCAGATTGTCCGCGCCGGTGACGGATCACCCGGCCTCAGATGATTGCGGCGTCGCTCTTCTGGGTGCGGAGGACAAGACATTCTGGCATGACCGCAAAGGCGCGCAAATCAACGCCATCCGTACACAGACACTGATCAAGGATGCCGATATCGTTGTGGTGCGCTTCGGCGAGAAATATAAGCAATGGAACGCAGCTTTCGACGCTGGTTATGCCGCAGCCCTTGGTAAGCCGATCATCGTCAACCATGGTCCTGATATTGTGCATCCCCTGAAAGAGGTGGACGCCGCCGCCATGGCCGTGGCCGAAACCCCTGCGCAGATCGTCGGCATCCTCGACTATGTGATCAACGGCAATCTTCAAGGCTATACGAGCTAAGGCGTCTTGCAGCCACGGCTTGCGAAGCGCATGCAGATACCATGACCGTTTCCGCTGACGACATCGCCGCTATCACTGCGCTGGCCGATCCAAAAACGATCGTGCCCGACGACGCCCGCGCACCACACTTGCAAGAGTGGCGCGGCCGGTGGCCGGGTGAGAGCCCGCTGATCCTCGCGCCGGGGTCGACGGAGGAACTCGCGCGCATTGTTGGTGCCTGTCATGAGCGCAGCATTCCGATGGTCCCTCAAGGAGGCAACACAGGCCTTGTGGGCGGGCAGATGCCCAAAGGTGAGGTCCTTATCTCCACCAAACGCCTACGGAAAGTTCGTGATGTCTCGCCAGAAGGCTTTACACTGACGGTCGAGGCGGGTGTTACCCTCGCCCAAGTCCAGGACGAAGCCGCAAAATATGACCGCCTCTTCCCTCTCTCCATCGGGGCTGAAGGAACGGCCAATATGGGCGGTGTGCTGAGCAGCAATGCTGGCGGTGTGCAGGTCTTGCGTTACGGCAATGCCCGTGACCTCGTCTTGGGTCTCGAAGTGGTCCTGCCCGATGGCCGCATCTGGAACGGCCTCAACGCCCTGCGCAAGAACAACACAGGCTATGACCTGAAGCACCTTTTCATTGGCGGCGAAGGCACCCTTGGGTTGATCACAGCCGCCGTCCTCAAGCTTTATCCGCGTCCGAAGGATCACGTCACCGCGCTTCTCGCTGTCCCCTCGGCCGAGGCGGCGGTGCGCCTTCTTTCCTTGGCCCAAGACAGGTCTGGTGGGCAGGTGGGCTCGTTTGAGCTGATGGGTGAAGGGATGCTGGAGCTCGTCTTGGAAAAATTTCCGGAACTGCCCAGGCCACTGGCGACGCAAGCGCCCTATGTGGTTCTCACCGAGTTCACCAGCGGGCGGGAAGGGTCACTCCGTCCGATGGCGGAGGATATCTTCTCCGATGCTTTGGAGAAAGGCCTGGTCACCGACGGTGTGATTGCGGCGGACAACAAGCAGGCGGAGACCCTCTGGACCCTCCGCCACAACGCCTCGGAAGCCATGAAAAAAGACCCTATGGCGTGCGTGAAATGCGATGTCTCGGTGCCGATTGCGGCGATCCCGGACTTTCTTGCCCAGGCCGATGCGGCTGTCGAAGCGATGCAACCCGGCGCCAGGGTCATCGCCTTTGGCCATATGGGTGACGGCAATATCCACTACGATATTCTCGGGCCGGTTGGCGCAGACAACACAAGCTGGAAAGCCCGCATGGGCGCATTCGAGCACAAGGTGCATGACCTCACGGTGAGCCTTGGCGGCTCGATTTCCGCTGAACACGGAATTGGACAGTTGAAACGCGATGAGCTTGCAGAACGCAAATCCCCTGTCGACATGGCGCTGATGCACGCGGTCAAAAATGCCATCGACCCCAAGGGCCTGATGAACCCTGGCAAGCTTTTGGCTCCGCACCGCGACCATCATTAAAGAGAAGCCTTGATGGTCGCTGCGGCTCTCAAACCTCTTTCAGCTTAAGCTGTCCCGTTCTAGATAACGTCTTATGTTGATTGTCCTCTCCCCCGCCAAGAACCTCAATTTTGAGCCTGCCGATGGGCGCTTGACCGAAACCGAGCCGCAGTTTTCACATGAGACCAGCCAGTTGGTCGGTGTCCTGAAGAAGCAATCAGCAAGCGGCCTTGGCCAGATGATGAAGCTTTCGGAGAAGCTCGCCACCCTCAACGCCGAGCGCTACAAAGCGTTTGGCGAACAAACGAAAAAGCAGGCTATTCTCGCCTTTGCCGGTGATGTTTATCGCGGGTTCGATGCTGCGAGCCTCTCCGCCAAAGATCTTCAAGCTGCGCAGGAGCGGGTGCGGATCCTCTCCGGGCTTTATGGTATCTTGCGGCCCATGGATCTGATCGAGCCCTATCGGCTGGAGATGGGAACCTCTCTTAAAACCCGCCGCGGCGAGAGCCTTTATGATTTTTGGGGTGAGCGGATCGGCCAAGCGCTGGGCGATGAGCTTGGCGAGGCGCCGCTCGTCAACTGTGCGTCCAATGAGTATTTCAAGGCCGTCAAAGGGCTGAGCAACCCTGTGATCACTTGTCAGTTCAAAGAGGAAAAAGATGGGCAGCTTAGAACCTTAGGGCTTTTCGCCAAGGTCGCGCGGGGCCTGATGGCGAGGTTCGCATCGGTGAACCAGATCAGTACTCCTGAAGGCCTCAGGGATTTCGATGGCGGCGGTTACCGTTTTCAGCCCTCTCTTTCAAACGACAGCAGTTTCGTTTTCACACGGCCCCAACCGCCGAAAGCCTCTTGAATTTGTGTGCTTGCCGCGAAGGTTTCGGCGTCTTAACCTTCGTTCAAGATTATCGAGGACCCATCATGTTGCGCGTTGCTGCTGCTTTCATCGCCCTTTTTGTCTTTGGTTCAGCCTCAGCAGACGCACAATCGCGCTCCCAACGCCGGGTCCTGGAAAGTGTCGATGCCCAAGTCATCGCGCCGGTTCTGCGCAATGCTGGCTTTGAGGTGGAGCAGTCGACCATCGCCGACAATGAATCGATCGTGGTGCGCAGCGGTGATACGGTGGTGATTATGCGTCCGCGGGTGTGCAATCCCACCTGCACGGGGCTTTTGATGTATTCGGTGATTGAAGGCACGGCGCCGTCCAACACCCTCAATGGTTTCAACGAGCAGACCCCGCCGACCTCGGCCTTCACCTCCGATGGTTACACGATCCTCAGCCGCTACCTGATTGCCGATTACGGGATCACCCAAGGCACGTTCCTGACCAATGTGGAGGTGTTCCAATCATCGGTGGAGAAATGGCTGGGCGCGCCGCGCTCGGGCGATGTGAACGCCCTCTCGGTCTCTCTTGCTGAGCAGCCGAAGACTGGGGTGGAAGAAGACCTCTCAGCTTATGTGGGCGCCATCACCCGTCGGCATGAGCTGATCTCCCGCGATCTGGACGACGCACTTTAGGTCCGTGCAACCTCTCCCTTGGGAGATATGGAGCGCCAGACGCAGCCTTTAGAGGAAGATATCCAAAACCGTGCCTAAGATACCGCCTCGGCCAGCGGCGGTGATCGGCACTTCGGTTTGGATCAAGACATCACCATCGCCGCGCAGGCGAACGTTTTCCGCTTCACCGCTGCGTAGGTACTGACCACTCGTGAAGACCCGGCCATGGGCTTTGAACGCCCCGCGGATCACCGAGACATAACTTGTGTCGACAATCACCGAGCTTTGCGGGTCTAGCGGTTGCCTGAACGAGCGTCCGGGGACCTTGATCCACACCGTGCCTGAGCCCGTGACCCTGGTCAGTGTCCAAAACTCGCGCTTCGCCACACGCTTCACAAGGAAGGTGAGATCGCCGCGGTGACCAAGATAGAGCGAGGGCTGGAGCCACACTTCCTCGCCTTCTTCCACCTCCAAGGCGAGAACCGTCCCGTGAAAATCCCGCCCCGCAATCAGCATCGTGTCGCTCTGCGCTTCGAAGCGGTTGGCCCAGAGGTTCTGGCCGGAAAAAAGCCCAAGGAGCGGCAACGCCTTCGCCGCAATCCGCTTGGTGGTCATGCGAAAATCGCCTGCGGCATAAATCAAGGAGGAGCGGCGGACGAAACCGGTCTCACCCTCCTTGATCCGCATGGTCAGGACATGGTCGTCGAGGACCTTGGTCTGATGCAGCGCCAGACCCGCTGTCGCGCCATCCTGCGGTACCAGGGGCAGATCGCGCCTCGTGCGCCAGGGCTGTTGTTTGTTCAAGAATTTCATAAATCGTTGATCCCGCCCAAGATCCTCCATGATCGAACTAGCATGCCCGCGCCCTATGCGGAAATGCGCACAACGTCTCTTAAGGCCCCTTCCCCTCAGCCCAAAATACGGCTTGAGAGCAGCCCATGTTTCTTCTCGTTGGCTTGGGTAACCCCGGCAGCAAATATGCGGGCAACCGGCACAATGCCGGTTTCATGGCGGTCGATGCGATCGCCGAAGACCACGGCTTCCCGCCGTTCCGCTCAAAGTTTCAAGCGCAGACCGCCGAGGGGCGGATCGGCAGCGAGCGGGCAGTGATCCTCAAGCCGCAAACCTATTACAACGAAAGCGGCCGGGCCGTTCAGGAAGCGGCGCGCTTTTACAAAATCAATCCCGGTGCGATCTTCGTCTTTCACGATGAGATCGACCTCGCCCCCGGTAAAGTCCGTGTGAAAAAGGGCGGCGGTCTTGCTGGCAACAATGGCCTGAAATCCATCGCGGCGCACCTTTCCCCCGATGTCTGGCGTGTGCGGATCGGCGTTGGCCACCCTGGCAGCAAGGATGCGGTCACCCACCATGTGCTTAAAGATTTTGCCAAGGATGAGCGCGAGGGCTGGTTCGGTGATCTTTTGCGCGCCATCGGGCCCGCCATGACCCGGCTTCTTCCGCCAACGGAAGAAAACGCCAGCCGGTTCATGAGTGCCCTGGTGCAGCCAGCAAAGCTTCAGAACAATCAAGCGAAATCCGAGCCTGCACTTGAAGCTCGCCAGCCTTCGGAGAGCCCAAAACAGCCATCGCCATCGGCGCTCGGCGCAGCCCTTGGCTCACTTTTTCCAAAAAATTCTGATAAATGAATAGCTTGACCTATTTCAGCGCGGATCACTCAGCTTGGTGATGCCGTCTATGCTGCGATGCACAATTACCTCTTCCCTACACCCTGCTCAACGCGTACACTCAAAAGAAATGGCTGGAATTTATGGGCTTTAAGTGCGGTATCGTGGGGCTTCCCAATGTTGGTAAGTCCACCCTTTTCAATGCGCTGACGA
>JBCCTG010000037.1:0-11487 GCA_039198735.1 Pseudomonadota bacterium
CCGTGGCACCGAGGTAATCCCCGCGGCGCTCTTTCTCGATCACGTTCGAGTAGATCTGCCCGGTGGTGATGTTGTCACCCTTGGTGGCGGACACACCCGTGAAGCGCTCGTAATGGCCAAGGTCAAGGTCGGTTTCAGCGCCGTCATCGGTGACGAAGACCTCGCCGTGCTGATAAGGGCTCATCGTCCCTGGATCGACGTTGATATAGGGGTCGAGTTTCCTCAAGCGCACAGAGTATCCGCGCGCTTGTAAGAGTGCGCCGAGGGCCGCCGATGCCACGCCTTTACCCAATGAGGAAACCACGCCGCCGGTGATGAAAATGTACCGCGTCATGGAAGACCCCCCTAGGCGCGTTTCACAGGAGGGGGCAAGCGGCAAACTGGCCAAATTTTAGGTTATGGCCGACCCAGCAAAATCTTAGCCCCTGCGCAGGGCCAGGATATTCATTGGCGTGACCTTCCGGATTGGATCACTTAAAGTTAGGCCGAAACAAAGAAACTGTGGTCGAAAGCGTCGCAGCCACGACCGCTTCGTGACAGAGCCCTCGAGGCATTGATGATATTGTGCGTGATGCTCTTCGATCAGGCATGCGTCACGTTCGGAAAAAGCGAAGAAGGGGATATCAGCAATGACAACCATGGCGATTGTTTGCCCGCCGCGGGGACATTTCAGCCCGGCGCGGGCCGGCGCGATTGAGCTTGATATCTACGATGCCGTTATCCACTCGCGGTTTCGTGATCAGTTTGTGGTGATTGGTCGCGAGACCGATGCTCCTTACAGTGATGTTACTTTCCATGCCGTGCCTGAAACCGGCGGCGCGGAAGCTTACCGCAAACACGTTATCCGAGCACTGAAAGATCTGAATCCAGATTTTATCGAAGCACGCCAGCACATGAAAACGTGCTCAGCCGTGGCGCGTGCCTTCCCGCGCGTGCCGAAAATGCTGTTCCGCCATTCGCACACCAAAACACCGAAAAACGCGTTGCAGCGTTGGTGGCGAGGGCGGCAATATTCAGGGTTCGACAGGATCGCCATTGTTTCGGAGTATGCGCGTGGTCTTTTTGCCCGCGACTTTCCCGATCTCGCGCAGCGAACTTTTGTTGCTTACAACGGCATCGATAGCGAAACGCATTGTGCAGACGATCAGCAGAAAGAGAAGCTCATTCTCTTTGCCGCACGCTTGATCCCCAACAAAGGAGTTTTGGAACACGTACAGGCGATGGCGCAAGTGCTGGCCACGCACACGGATTGGCGCGCTGAAGTGATTGGCGCGATGAAAGATGATTTTGCCGATTTCAACAGCGTTCTGAAGAAGGCCATGGACGATGCAGGAACCAACCTCTCCTACCGCGGCTATCAGCCTTTTGAAGAAACTATGCGGTCCTTCGCCCGCGCGGAGATCATTGTTGTTCCCTCGATTTGGCAGGAGACCTTCGGCCGAACAGCGATGGAAGCCAACGCCTATGGCGCTGCGTTGGTCTCATCAGGACGCGGAGGTTTGAGGGAGGTGAGCGGTGATGCAGCGGTCTACCTGGACGAGGTCACCCCGCAAGCGATTGCCGAGGCGGTCAGCGGTCTGATCACTAAGCCAGAGCGCCGCCGCAAACTGAAAAATTTGGGGCGGGCTCGTGCTGAAACGGTGCTCGACATTCGAAAGACCGTCGCCGTGATCGATGAACAGCGGGCGGCAGTCCTTCGAAGAGAAACGCCTGGCGCTTAATTCAGCGCGTCTTTGAGGCCCTTACCGGCCGAGAATTTCGGCTGGATCGATGCTTTGATCTGGATCGTTTCGCCGGTGCGTGGGTTGCGGCCTTCGCGCGCTTCACGCTTTGCAGCCGAGAACGTCCCGAATCCAACAAGGCGAACATCGTCACCATTTTGAAGCGCTTCGGTGATGGTATCGAAGACCGCGTCCACAGCTTTTCCCGCTTGAGCTTTGCTCATGTCAGACTTGCTTGCGACTTCGTCGATAAACTCATTTTTGTTCATTGCGTCAGAACCCTTATTTTCTGCGGCTTTTGGCAGCTAGGCGACGCTAGAGAGCGATTTCGTTAATCGTCAAATCCGCATTTTACACGTTAACAAAATATTTCGTAGATTTCTACTTAAGATACTGATTTTTATAGGAAAATGAATTTAGCTCAAATGCAAGCTTTTCCATACTTCGGCTTCATGTTGGATGCATCTTTCCACCAATTCGCGCCAAACCGGTTCCGCGATTCGTGGGCTCAAGCCCTCTAACTGCGCAGTTTCGAGCACTTTTTGGACCACATCCTCAACCCTCCAGGGCACGCGAACATCCTCCGCACGCGGCTTGATGCGGGCAGCGGCTTCCATATAGCCCTGCCTGATAGCGAGGAGACGGACGAGTTCCCGATCCAGTTCGTCGACCCCCTCACGGACGTCTTCCATGGTGGTGCACTCTTGCGGTGATTTTGCGCTCATACATGCGAGCTAGGCGGGAACCAGTCATTTGAAAAGGTGGAAGAGGATCACACCCCGTCATGCTGGGCTCAGAGCTTGGGCGTCGCATGTTGCCGTCTTATTTTGCGGATTGGGGCAATCGGATCTTCATAGGATTTGCTTAAGGAGCACAACTTCGCAAACCCATAGGGACGTCGATGCACCTGCAAAACTATCAAGAACAGCACCGTGAGATCTTGTCGCTTTGCAAGGAGATCATGACCACGGCACCCGCGCTTGATGCACGTCAGGACGCCGAGATCGTCGCCGCGGCCATTAATCAGCTTACAGGCGTGGTGGCCCTCCACCTCTCTATGGAGGACAAACATCTCTATCCGAATCTGATGGCCGCCGACGACCGCGATGTTTCGCAGACCGCCGCGCGCTTTCAGATGGAGATGGGAAATCTCGCCGACATCTTCCGCGCCTTTGTGCAAAGGTATCGGACAGCGGAACTTGTCCAAAACAATGCCGCAAGCTTCGTGGACGAGCTGACCCAGGTGACCCAAGCGCTCCAAGAACGTATTGAGCGCGAGGAAACCGAACTTTATCCTTTAACGAGGCAGGATAAAATCCATCCGGGCCATGATGAACCATGACCCGGATGAAAATTTAGTGTGTCACCACAGCACCAGGGTCAGAAGGCTCATCCGGTGCTTGCCGCTTCTTGAGGGCTTCTTCCTCCGGGTCCCACGCAATCGGCGTCAATGGTCCCGTCAGTGCGTGTTTGAGAACATCATCCACATGCTCCACAGGGATAATCTCTAAGCCTTCCTTCACACTGTCGGGCACATCGGCGAGGTCTTTCTCGTTTTCCTCGGGGATGAGAACCGTCTTGGTCCCTGCCCTCAAGGCTGCAAGAAGCTTTTCTTTCAAGCCGCCAATCGCGAGCACCCGTCCGCGTAAGGAGATCTCGCCAGTCATGGCGATATCCTTGCGCACAGGCGTCCCGGTGAGGGCCGAAACAATAGCCGTGGCCATGGCCACACCCGCCGATGGGCCATCCTTTGGCGTGGCACCTTCGGGCACGTGGATATGGATGTCCGTCTTTTCGAAGACCGGCGGTTTGATACCGAACTCCACCGCACGGGAACGAACATAGGAGGCCGCTGCCGAGACGCTTTCCTTCATCACGTCTTTCAAATTCCCGGTGGGTGTCATACGTCCCTTACCGGGCATGGTGACACCCTCGATCTTGAGGATATCTCCGCCCACGGAGGTCCAGGCAAGGCCGGTGACGACACCCACAGCGTCGTCGCCTTCCACCTCGCCATAGCGGTATTTCGAGACACCGGAAAAGTCCGAGAGATTGTCCTCGGTCACCAGAACCTTGCCCTTGCTCTCACCCTTCTCAAGCTTGGTCACAGCTTTCCGGGCCAGGGTGGCAAGTTCACGCTCCAGGTTCCGCACACCGGCTTCACGGGTGTAAAGACGGATCAGCTCCAAAAGCGCGTCGGGCTCGATCGCCCAGTCCTCATTGGTGAGGCCATGCTCTTTTCTAAGCCGCGGCAGGATGTGCCGGGTGGCGATCTCCACTTTTTCTTCTTCCGTATAACCCGGAATGCGGATAATTTCCATCCGATCAAGAAGCGGTTGCGGCATATTCAGTGAGTTCGCCGTGGTGACGAACATCACATCGCTGAGGTCGTAATCGACTTCCAGATAATGGTCCGAGAACGTATCGTTCTGCGCCGGGTCCAGCACCTCCAAAAGTGCAGACGACGGATCACCACGGAAATCCTGACCCATTTTGTCGATCTCATCGAGGAGGAAGAGCGGGTTGGTCTTCTTCACCTTCTTCATCGATTGGATGATCTTACCGGGCATGGAGCCGATATAAGTCCGCCGGTGACCACGGATCTCGCTTTCGTCACGCACCCCGCCGAGGCTAACGCGCACGAACTCACGGCCTGTCGCTTCCGCCACCGACTTACCGAGAGAGGTCTTGCCGACCCCTGGCGGGCCAACGAGGCACAGGATCGGGCCTTTGAGCTTGCCGGTGCGCTTTTGCACGGCGAGATACTCAATAATCCGTTCCTTGACTTTATCGAGGCCGTAATGGTCGCGATCGAGCACCTCCTCGGCCTTACCGAGGTCGTGTTTGATCTTGCCGCGGGTGTTCCACGGGATCGACAGGAGCCAGTCGAGGTAATTGCGCACCACGGTGCTTTCGGCCGACATCGGCGACATCTGACGCAGCTTTTTCAGCTCAGCCTGCGCCTTCTGTTTGGCCTCTTTCGAAAGCTTGGTCTTCTCGATTTTCTCTTCGAGTTCAGAAAGCTCGTCCTTGCCGTCTTCGCCCTCACCCAGCTCTTTCTGAATGGCTTTCATCTGCTCATTCAGATAATATTCACGCTGGGTCTTCTCCATCTGGCGTTTCACACGCCCACGGATCTTTTTCTCCACCTGAAGGACCGACATCTCGCCTTCCATGAAGCCGTAGACAGCCTCAAGCCGCTGCGGAATCGAGGCGATCTCCAGAAGCTCTTGCTTCTCAGCGATCTTCAGATTGAGGTGCGAGGCCACGGTATCGGCAAGCTTCGAGGGCTCGTCGATCTGCCCAATGGAGACGATGACTTCCGGTGAAACCCGTTTGTTGAGCTTCACATAGCTCTCGAATTGGGTGTTGACCGAGCGCGCGAGGGCTTCAATCTCCGCCGGGTCACCTTCGATCTCGTCGATCAGCTCGGCGTCCGCTTCGAAATAATTCTCTTCATCCGTGTAGCGTGTGATGTGAGCGCGCTGACCGCCCTCGACCAGCACTTTCACCGTGCCGTCGGGCAGCTTCAAAAGCTGCAACACCTTCGCCACCACACCGATGGTGTAGATATCGTCCTGGGCAGGGTCGTCGTTGCCAGCGTCTTTTTGCGCGACGAGCAGGATCTCGCGATCCGCTTCCATCACGGTTTCCAGCGCTCGCACGGATTTATCCCGGCCCACAAAAAGCGGCACCACCATATGCGGGAACACAACAATGTCCCGCAAAGGCAAAACGGGGTAGGTTTTGATCTCTTCAGCCATAGGAACTCCTCTCCAGGCAGTTTCCGGCGTTTCCACCCGACAAGCAGCGTGGATTCCGCCACCGCCGCAACACAAAGAACTTAACACGCGACAGTTGACGAGATGTCGGAAACCGATGGGCGTGTTGCAAGCGCGACTTATCCTTCTTGTCTTGCATGATCCGTCATATGGCTTGGAAACATGCATCTTTCTCTTTGATTTCAGGAAGATTTCCGCCTCGGCTCTCCCATAATTTTTCATGCAGGGCATAGGCGCCTGTCTGAATGAAGGGCTCGACCAGGCCAATGCTAACCGCAGCGACAAGGCTACCGGTGAGCGCATAAGCGACAATGAACGCCACGACAAAGTGCATGCCTGCATAGGTTGCAGTCTTCATGAGAGAGCGCATAACCACCTCCACTTGCGAATTGTTCTTAAGAAGTGGTGGGCGTGGCCTGATCGTCAAGACGCTGTCTTCAAGCAATATCAGGATCACTTTGCGCCCGCGCCCAGTCAGCCGGAAGCGTCCGTGCGGTCAGTGAGAACATGACGACCGAGATCACGTAAGGAAGAGCGAGGCTCATCAAGGCATAACGAAGGCCAGCAACAGGATCCCCTGTCATACCCGCAAACCAGGTGGACAACCCGCCGACCACCGTCGGACCACCGCCAAGGGCAATCAAATTCAGAACGAAGAAGAACACCGCCGTCGAGGTAGCCCGCACCGATACACCGGCAAGGTTCTGCGCCACGGAAAAACTTGGCCCAAGATAGAAGCCCAAGAAGAAGATATAGCTACAGATCAACGCCAAGAAGACGACCAGATGGTTCGTGGACACAGCAAAGATCAAGCACACGGCGGCCAACGCTGTGGTGAGGGCCGGCACCGAGGCGTAAGCCGCTACATTTTTCTGGCCAAAACGATCAGCGACAGCGCCGCCGAGATAAGTGCCCGCCGCGTAGAAGATTGCGTTCCCGATCCCTAGAAAAACGAGAAGCTGCGTGAGCGGAAAGTCCGGATACGTGTTCACGGCATGTTTGGTGAGAAAAGCATTGACCGCATAGGAACCAAAACTGGCAAAAGCGATCCCCAGGGCCATCGTCCAATAGGATCGGATCACCGCCAATTTGCCGAGTGCTTGTTTGAAAGGAAGCGGCGGCGTGGCCGCCCCATCGCTTTTTCCGCGCTCAGGCTCAGGCATGAAAACCTTGACGACGATTGCAATGACCACGCCCGGCAAACCCACGGCTATATAGGCCGTGCGCCAATCCACCGTGCCGCCCGAGACGAAAAAAGCCCCTGCGAAATAAGCAATCATGACGCCGAAAGGGATCCCTAGGGAATAGATCGAAAGCGCCCGCCCCCGCTCCCGCGGGGTATAAAGATCGGAAATGAGCGAGTGGCTTGGCGGGCTGCAACCCGCCTCACCGATGGCAACACCCACCCGTAAGAGCGCGAGCGCAACAAACCCGCCGGCAAAACCCGTCAGTAAGGTGAAGACACTCCACGTCGCCAGGCTGATTGCAATGATCGTTACCCGGTCCAGACGCAAGGAAAAACTGCCCACACGGATGGTTTTGGTCAAATCGGCGAGGGAGGCCACGGGAATGCCGATCACCGTGTAGAAGAGCGCAAACATAGCACCGCTCAAAAGACCCATCTGCGCATCGGAGACGCCCAGATCTGCCTGGATAAAAGGTGTCAGCACACCAATGATCTGACGGTCGATGAAATTGAACACATAGACGAGCGTCAGCATCGCCAATATGGCAGCGCGGTTGTGAAACTTTGGCACCAAGCGCCTCCCTTTAATTTTTGTTTTGACGCAAGACCGTGCCTAGTCTCAGCCGCAACAGCAAGCCGGAGACAGCAAATGAAATCCCTTATGTCCGTCACGCCAGGTGGTCCCGATACGCTCGAAATCGTTGAACAGGCCGATCCGGTCCCCAGCAACGGCCAGGTCTTGATCCGCGTCCATGCGGCGGGGGTGAACTTTCCCGACACGCTGATCATCAAGGATCTCTACCAGTTCAAGCCCGAACGCCCTTTCGCGCCAGGGGGAGAAGTGGCCGGGGTGATCGAAGCGGTTGGCGAGGGTGTTGATGCATCCCGCATAGGGGAGCGGATCGCGGCATCATCGGGCGCCTTTGGCGGCTACGCCACCCACGTGCTGGTGGATGCAAGCGCCGCGATGCCCATCCCTGAGAGCCTCCCCTTCGACCAGGCCGCTGGGTTCATCATGACCTACGGCACCAGCTACTACGCCCTTAAAGATCGTGCCCACCTGCAATCCGGTGAGAATCTCGTGATCCTCGGCGCGGCCGGGGGCGTCGGCTCTGCGGCGATCGAGCTTGGCAAGGCCATGGGGGCCAAGGTGGTGGCCGCTGTCAGTTCCGAAGCCAAGGCTGATTTCTGCCGGGCACTGGGCGCCGATGAAACCCTTGTCTATCCTCGGGACCTCGACCGTGATGCTTCCAAAGCCTTTGCTAAAGCCATCAAGGAGGCGACCGGCGGCGGGGCGGATGTTCTCTACGATCCCGTTGGCGGGGCTTATTGCGAGCCGGCCTTACGCGCCATGGCTTGGGAGGGTCGTTATCTCGTCGTTGGCTTCCCCGCAGGTATTCCCAACCCGCCCCTCAATCTCACGCTTTTGAAAAGCTGTCAGATCATGGGCGTTTTCTGGGGCGCGGCGGTGATGCGCGACCCCGAGGCCCATGGGCACAATATGGCCGACATCACCCGCATGATGCAGGACGCCACCCTCACACCGCAGATCACCGCCACCTTCCCGCTCGAAGATGGCGCCCAGGCGCTCAAACGCCTTGAGGATCGTCAGGCTACAGGCAAAATGGTTCTCACAACCGTTTAAGCTGATGTGATCTGCATGGTCACCCATTCAGCGATGAGGGCGGGCTTATCCTCGCCCTCCACCTCGACCTCGACATGATATGTCAGGACATGTTGGCCTGGTTTAGGCTGTTTGTGGCCCGTCAGCGAGAAATGGCCGCGGATTGTCTTTCCCGCATGGACGGGATTGATGAAACGGATCTTGTTGAAGCCGTAATTCACCCCAGCCTCGATCCCTTCGAGCACAAATGCAGCATCCTCAGCGAGCTTGGTCAGCATAGAGAGCGTCAAAAAGCCGTGGGCGATGGTCCCGCCAAACGGCGAGGCTTTCGCCGCGTCTTCATCGACGTGAATAAACTGACGATCTTCCGTGATATCGGCAAAGCGATTGATGCGGTCTTGGTCGATCACAACCCAATCGGACGTGACACGACTGTTGCCAATTTGCTGCACAAGATCGTCGAGCGCGATGATATTCATGGAAAAACCTTTTATGATGGAGCGGATACGCTAAGCCTTAAGACAGATACAAGACATCGTCATCAGGTGTGAACTTCACGCGTGATGACGATAAAATTGATAAAAAGTGGCGTCGTTCGAGACGCCCGCACATGTGTTTTGCCCTTGATGGGCAGGGAGGTAACCGATGAAAAAAACGCTATTCTTCGCAACCACGGCGCTTGCGAGCGTCAATTTTGCTGCACCAGCTCTTGCCCAGGTCGACGAGATCGTCGTCACCGCCACCAAGCGTGAGCAAACCTTGCAAGAAGTTCCGATCGCTGTTTCGGTGGTGCAGGCCGAAACCGTTGCCGATGCACAGATTGTCGATGCGCTCGACCTTCAATCCCTCGTCCCTGCTTTGCGGGTGAGCCAGCTTGAGCGCTCGTCGAACACGACGTTCATCATTCGCGGCCAAGGCAACGGCGCCAACAACCCTGGAATTGAACCATCGGTTGCTGTCTATATCGACGGTGTTTTCCGCCCCCGTGCCGGTTCGGCCCTCAATGACCTTGTGAACTTAGAGCGCGTCGAAGTTCTGCGCGGCCCGCAATCGACCCTCTTCGGCAAAAACGCCACCGCAGGTGTGGTCAGTGTCATGACGAAAAAGCCTGAATTCGAGTGGAGCGGTATCGGCGAGTTCACTGTTGGCAATTACAACCAGAGAATTGCAAAGGGCTACATCACAGGTCCAATCAACGACTTTGTCGCCTTCTCCCTCTCAAGCAGTGTCAACAAGCGCGATGGAACCTTCGACAACAATGGCACGGGCGGTGACTTCAACGACCGTGACCGCTGGGCCATCCAAGGCCAGCTTCTTGCTCAGCCAACGGACAACCTCGAACTGCGTTTGATCGCGGATTATGACGAAATCGACGAGCGGTGCTGCGGCACCCTGCTTGCTATCAACGGACCGAGCTCAGCCGCTGTCGCGGCCCTTGGTGGCCAGACCTCTGCGGAGGGTTTTGAATACGAAATCGCCACGGACAAACCGAACGAGAACCAGATCCAAAACTACGGCTTCTCCTTCCATGCTGACTGGGATTTCATCCCGAACGCGACACTGACTTCGATCACGTCCTATCGTCATTATGATGATTTTGTTGATTATGAGGGTGATTTCACAACGCTTGAAATTCTGGGTGAAAACATTCGTGGCCTTGAAGGTGATACCTTCACCCAAGAGTTGCGTCTGCAAGGTTCGGCCTTTGAAGATCGTGTGAACTACCTCGTTGGTGCTTTCTACTTCAACGAAGAACTCGATATCGAAGATGCGCGGCTTTATGGCGAAGACACGAGGGCTTATGTCGATCTTCTGACGCCTCCTGGTACGCTAGCGAGCCTGGAAGGCGCTTTGGGTTTCCCAGTTGGTGAGACTTTCTATCAACCTGGCGGCGGCACGGCGTTCAACACTGAACAATCAGACAGACAATTCCAGCTCTTCACCCAGATGGATTTCAACCTCACCGACAAGCTCGTCTTCACCGGTGGTGTGGCTTACTTCCAAGCGGACAAGGAAATCGATTTTCGTGATGTGACACGGACCAATCCCTTCTCTGACCTCAACTTGGTGCAAATTGGCGGCGGTCTCATTCAGCAAGGTATTGTCGATGCTGCTTTAGCAGCGGATCCCTCAATCGCTGGGAACCCGACGGCTCTTCAGGGCTTGATTGATACAGCAGGCGCACAAGCCGCCGCCCTTGCACCAACGGATGCCAATCCATTGCTCGGTCTCTTTACGAATGGACTTCAGCCGCTGGGTGCCCTCACACCGTTTCCGAACTCTGTTGAGGATGGCGAAACAACGGATACAGATTTCCCGTACACGCTCCGTCTTGCCTACGATGCCACGGCCCGTTCGAATGTCTACGTCTCATATTCGCGCGGTTTCAAAGCATCGTCTTGGAACCTGACGCCGGACACACGGCCTAACGTGGCTGATATCCCTGCGCTGCGCGCTTCAGGGGAACTCGCTGCTGATAACGCACTCGGTCTACCGACTGTTGTCAACACTGCCGAAGCCCTAGGGCTTGCCGGATCGCAGCGGTTTGCCCGTCCTGAGATCACCAAGACTTGGGAAATCGGTATGAAGACCCGGTTCTCTTGGGGTCAGTTCAACATCGCGCTCTTCGATCAGACCGTCGAGGACTTCCAAACCTCGCTCTTCCAGGGCACGGGTTTTGCGGTCGTCAATGCTGGCGAACAATCCGCACAAGGTGTTGAGTTCGATACCACCATCGCGCCGCCTATGATCCCTGGTCTGACCTTCAACATTTCGGGTCTCTATATCGACGCGGAGTATGACAGCTTCGTTGGGGCACCTGTCGTCAATGGTGGTGACCGCGACCTAAGCGACGGTGTCGCCGATGGCCGCGCCGACATCTCAGGGGACCCCGTCGCCGGTATCCCTGAGTTCTCTGGCTCTTTTGGCTTTGATTATCGCCGCGACTTCGCCATGGGTGAAGCGTTCCTGCGGGCTGACTATCAGTACGAGTCAAATGTCCGCGTTCTCGACAACATCCCGGCATCGGTCGAGCGGGAAGTTGGCACACTGAACGCTTCGGTGGGCGTGAATCTGGAAAATGGTGTCGAAGCACTTCTCTGGGCGCGCAACCTCAACAATGATGAGTATTACAGCTCGGCCTTCCCGACCACACTTCAATCGGGATCGTTCTCG
>JBCCTG010000038.1:0-11133 GCA_039198735.1 Pseudomonadota bacterium
CCATCGCTGACTCCTGATCTTGCCCTACGGCTTCCCCGCCGAATCCAATCCCTACACCAAGGCGTTTTCCATTTCGAGAACGGATTTGCTTTGAAATCGCTTCTCAAGCAGGACTTTTTGGTCATCCTTGCCTTCGGGCCTCAATCGAAAACCCCCAAGGACGCACCGCGCAAGGCGGCTGTGACCCGATCGGCCACATCGAATTTGCGGAAAATGCGGCGGGTGTAGGTGTCCACGGTGTTGGGGGAAAGCTCCAGGATCGAAGCAATCACGCCATTGCTCTTGCCGGCTGCGATCCACGCAAGAATCTCCTTCTCGCGTTCCGAAAGGCTGACATCTTCGGGCAAGATGGCGCGGACAAGCTCGCAATAGCGCTGGTGGGCAATGTTGAACATAATATGCATGCGCGTGATCTGTGCCTGGGAGAATGTCTCTTTCGGCTTATCAAAACCAAGCCCTACGTAGCCATTGCGTGCATGGGGACCGAAAACGGAAATGGCCAAACCATCGCCAAGACCCGCATCGTTCATGGCCTGGAAGTAAGCCACCTCCTCCACGGCCAGGCGTGGGCTCTTCGCAAGATCGGACCACCAGAACGGCCAACTGCCATCAAGTGCACGCTTAGGAATAGGATCGATCTCAATGAAATTGCTCTGGGTATAGGTCTCCACCCATTCTTTGGGAAAGCCGTGGGCAAACACGTTGACGGTGGGTTGATGGTCGAACGCTCCCACCGGTGGGCAGTGGTGATAGCTCATTTTGGTCACTTCAAGCTGCGCGAACTGACGAATGCAAAGCCGCGCAAGACCCGTGAAAGTCGATGCTTGGCGGATCTCTTCGCCGAACTCTTCGATGAGCTGCATGTCCTTCGGGCCCCCGTTTGTAACGCCTATGGCTTAACCCCTGCCACCCAATTGCGCGACATGCTTGCGCAGGCAGAACCCTTCATACTCTGTCGCTCGCTCTTATTGAGGATCAAGAATGGGCAGCACGCGTCGCCAAACATCTTTTGACAGGGCCTCTTTCGACAAGGTCTTCGGCGGACGCGACCGGTCTGCGCTGCGCCAGCATGTCTTGGAAAGCGTGCAGATGATTCGCAAAGCCTATCGGGACAATCCTGAAACAATCGATGCCCACCGCAAGCTTTTTGAACTCTACCAAAACGTCGACAACGCGGTCCACGAGGCGGATATCGATGGCGAGGCCGATGCCTTGATCCAGGCTCAAGAAAGCATCCTTGATGCGGCGATCTCCATGCCGGCCCTCAACTACAAGGCCATGGCTTACAAACTGGCGATCTGGCGCTGGGATTACGAGCACCCTTTCCAAGAAGATTGGCCGCGGGGCGACTGGGTGGCCGCTTCGCTCCTCGAGGATCTGTCGATGATGACGGGGCTCGCCGACATTATCCATGAGGACGACCAGGTTTAACCAGCGCGTCTCTTGCCTCTGGTCTTTTGCAGTGCAGAAGCGCTAGAGGCACTTTTCGTTGATGAAGGCGCGAAGGAAGGAACCGAACGCATGGCTATGACTGTTGCTGTCGTGGGTGCCACCGGCATGGTGGGCCAAGAGGTGCTCGCGATCCTTGCCGAGCGGATGTTCCCAGCAGACGAGGTGCATGCCCTCGCCTCGCGCAATTCGCTTGGTCGCGAGGTGTCCTACGGCGACAAGACACTCAAATGCGAGGACCTCGACCAATACGACTTCGCCCGCGCCACACTGGCTATTTTCGCAGCCGGTGGTGACGTTGCGAAAAAATATGCTCCGCTTGCAGTGGAAAAAGGCTGTATCGTTATCGACAACTCCTCCGCCTTCCGCCTCGACCCTGACGTGCCGTTGGTGGTGCCCGAGGTGAACCCGGACGCGGTGGAGGGTTTCCGCAAACGGAACATCATCGCCAACCCCAATTGCTCCACAGCGCAGCTCGTGGTCGCGCTCAAACCCCTCCACGACCGGGCTGCTATCAAGCGCGTGGTGGTTTCAACCTATCAGTCGGTCTCGGGTGCAGGACGCGAGGCGTCCGATGAGCTGTTCCAGCAGACCAAAGGCATCTTCGTCAACGACGCTCCGTCACCGGACAACTTTACCAAGCAGATTGCCTTCAACGTCATTCCGCATATTGATGTTTTCCTCGATGATGGTTCGACCAAGGAAGAGTTCAAGATGACAGCGGAGACGAAAAAGATTCTCGATCCCGCGATCAAACTCACCGCAACGGCCGTGCGCGTTCCTGTCTTCGTGGGGCATGCGGAGGCTGTGAACATTGAATTTGAAAACCCGATCACAGCCGACGAAGCGCGCGAGGCGATGCGCGAAGCGCCAGGGCTTCTCGTGGTCGATAAGCGCGAGGATGGCGGCTATGTCACGCCGGTGGAATGCGTCGGTGATTTTGCCACCTTCGTCAGCCGCGTGCGCGAGGACCCGACGGTGGAGAATGGCCTCAACATCTGGGTGGTGTCGGACAATCTGCGCAAAGGCGCAGCGCTCAACACCGTGCAAATTGCTGAGCTTCTTCTCAACCGCGGCCTGATCAGCGCTTAAGAGCCTGAACGGCTCTCCGTGCTTTCTGCTTGCGATAGGCGTTGATAACCGCCCACGGTCGCATCGGCCGTCTGTGCGCTGATCAGCGTCATCGTGCTCGCAGCGCCCACAAGGGCCAACCCCGCAAACCGGCTCGCGATCGAGCGGCGCTTAAAGATATAACGGCGTTCCGTTAGAGTTTGCATGACCACGTCCCACTCACGTTCACGCACAAGATCACTGAAGAAGATGGCCGGGTTAGGGCAGCAATGGGCTTTCTCATGCCCAATTCATGCCCCAAATATAAATGAAAGGTGATCAGAACCTCGACGATTTGAGGATATGACGATCTGCCCCCTCAATCATCTCCCCCTCGGGAGAGATCGCTATCTTTGATGGCGAGAAAGGGGAGCGTTCAGACCACTCGCCTCCCCTCTCCCCAAATTGACATTTAAACCTCTCCCGAGGGAGAGGTGAGTATCGCTCAGCAAAACTTTCTCCGCAGGCTGAACGAACCAAGGCCCTAAGCCGCAATATTAAGCCGCAATATACTGTCCGCCATTGGCCGTCAGCACCGAGCCGGTGATAAACCCTGCATGTTCCGATGCGAGGAAGCTCACCGCGTGGCCCATTTCCTCAGGCGTGCCCAGGCGGCCCACGGGGATCTGCGCAACAATGGAATCGAGCACCTCTTGTTTCATCGCCGCCACCATATCGGTGGCGATGTAGCCAGGGGCGATGGCGTTGACCGTGATCCCCTTGCGCGCCGTTTCTTGCGCCAGCGCTCGGGTGAAGCCCAGGACGCCGGCCTTGGCGGCGGAATAATTGCTCTGGCCAAACTGACCCTTTTGGCCATTGATCGACGAAATGGTGACAATCCGGCCAAAGCCGCGATCGCGCATGCCATTGATCAGTGGACGGGTCATGTTGAAGACACTGTCGAGATTGGTGCTCATCACTTGCCGCCATTGATCGGGCGTCAATTTATGAAAAGCGCCATCGCGGGTGATCCCAGCATTGTTGACCAGCACCGCCACATCGCCAAGCTCGCTCTCGATCTTGGCGATTGTCTCCTCGCACGCATCATAGTCCGAGACATCGCACTGATAGGTGGAAACGCCAATCTCTTGAGCGCATGTCTGCGCAGCTTCGGTGTTGCCGCCATAAATGGCAGCAACCGTCATACCGTCCTCTTTCAAGCGTTGGGAGATCGCATAGCCGATCCCACGCGTTCCCCCGGTCACGATGGCAACTTTGGTCATGATGTTCCTCCAGCCTTGATTATTATACGCTGTCTTTTCCTCAAGATATCTTGGCCCGCGCGGGATCAGAATTCCAGCGATGGGCACAGTTGTTGCAGAAGGTCTTGCCTAGCGAACAGTTTGACCAGCGCACTGATGATCGTCGAAGGCTCTATCAAGCACATCCGCGCTTGCACCGCGCCGCACGGCTGTTCGCCGCCGCTGGTCCTCGATGCTTTCCAAACATGCGCGATCGGCCTCGTCCTGTTGGGCGCGAAGCCTAGCGCGCTCTTGCGCGATGCACCGGTCGCGCGCTTCGCCATCGCTTCGCCCGCTACACGCATCATAGGCCGCGCCCCGCACCTGCCGATCGGCAGAGGCGCACGCCGCCAAAGCCGCACAAGACAAAACCAAGCCAACAATCCGCATCGTGAGCACCTGCAACATCTTATCTCTGCCGTAATGTTAGCACCGTGACCTCGTCACAGGGAAATGACTTCTCAGAAAATGCATCGTGCGTGACGAAGGAGGAGACGCCAAGAAGAGATCCGCTGAACCATCAGCAGATCTCTGGTTGACACTTTGGCACTTTTGATGCGTGGGCAGATCAATGCATCCGCTCGACGCACATGGCGACACCCATGCCGCCGCCAATGCAGAGGGTTGCGAGACCCTTGCCGGCTTCACGCTTCTGCATCTCGAAAAGCAGCGTTGTCAGGACCCGCGCGCCCGAGGCACCAATTGGATGACCAAGAGCGATGGCACCGCCATTGACATTCACTTTCTCAGGATCCCAGCCAAGCTCTTTGCCAACGGAAAGCGCCTGGGCGGCGAAGGCTTCGTTGGCTTCGATGAGATCGACATCGCTCAAACTCCAACCGGCTTTTTCCAGTGCCAGCCGCGAAGCAGGGGCCGGACCGATACCCATGATCGCAGGATCGACGCCGCAGTGAGCAAAGCTGGCGATCCGGGCGAGCGGTGTGACGCCTTGGGCCTCGGCTTCTTCGAGGGACATCAAAACAAGGGCAGCGGCGCCATCATTGATGCCCGACGCGTTGCCCGCGGTCACGCTTCCCTCTTTGGTGAAAGCCGCGCGAAGGCCGCCGAGCTTCTCCGCCGTGGTGCCGGCGCGAATATACTCGTCCTTATCGAAGACGATATCACCTTTGCGGTTTTTGATGGTCACCGAGACGATCTCATCATCAAAACGCCCGGCCTCTTGCGCGGCTGCGGCTTTTTGTTGCGATCCAGCGGCGAAAGCGTCCTGGTCGGCACGGCTGATCTGGTATTTCTCCGCCAAGTTCTCTGCTGTTTGGCCCATATGATAGTCGTTGAAAGCGTCCCACAGGCCATCGACGATCATCGTATCCACAAGGCTCACAGGGCCCATTTTCGTGCCGTTGCGCATGGTTTGCGCGTGGGGGGCGGCTGACATGTTTTCCTGGCCACCCGCGATCACGACCTTCGCGTCGCCATTTTTGATCACTTGCGCGCCCAGCATCGCCGCACGCAGGCCTGAGCCGCACACCTGGTTGATGGTCATCGCAGGGCGTTCTTGGGGAATGCCTGCATGAAGGGCGGCCTGGCGCGCCGGGTTTTGCCCCAGCGCCGCGGTGAGAACATTGCCCATGATCGTCTCGTCGACCTTCTCGGCATCGAGACCCGCGCGCTTAAGCACCTCTTGGATCACGACTTTTCCGAGCTCAGCCGAAGACAGCGGAGCGAGCGTGCCACCAAAACTGCCAATCGGCGTGCGGGCAGCGGCGGCAATGACAACATCTTGAGACATGGAATCTCTCCTTTAACTTGAGCGTGACACACCCATTTCTTGTGTACCGCAATTATCGCGGGTTTTCTGAAGTGTCACAGTCGGCTAACGCCAATCACGAACTTGCGAAAGCGTAGAATTTTATGGCTCTGGAACAACCCAAACAAGACGACGTTGGCAAGGACGAAGCGCAGAGCGCTGAAGTCACGACGATCAAGAAATACGCCAACCGTCGGCTCTATAACACCAAGAGCTCCAGCTATGTGACCCTTGATTCACTGGCCGCCATGGTGCGACGCGGGGAAGACTTCGTGGTCGTGGATGCAAAATCCGGCAAGGACCTCACCCGCACGGTTTTGGCGCAGATCATCTTTGAGCAAGAAACCAAAGGGCAGAATTTGCTGCCTGTGCGCTTTCTTCGCCAATTGATCGGTCTTTACGGCGACAACCTTCAAAGCTTTGTTCCGTCCTACCTTGAAGCGTCGATGGAAGCCTTCCGCAAAAACCAAGAGACGATGCGCCAATCGCTCAGCGAAGCTTTCACCTCTCCGCAAAGCGGTATGCGGATCTTCGAAGATGCAGCGCGACAGAACATGGCCTTCTTCGAGCAAGGCATGGCAATGTTTGGCCTCAAACCCCCCACCACAGGAACACCGGGGGCGCCTGAAGGCGAAGCCTCGTCCGAGGTGAATGCTTTGCGTGCGGAGGTCGAGCGTCTTAAAGCCGAGCTTGCGAAAGCTTCCAAGCAATAAAAGTCTAGGGGCGTTTGAAGCTGATGCGATTCAGTTTTAGAGTTTCAAATGCCTCTCAGCCTTTGTCTTGACCTATCGCGAACGCGAAACCGGTGGTCCACTTGCGCGGCAAGACACTCTAAGGCGCTTCTTTATCCACCGGCCACCGCCGCACCCGCGCCAGTGCCCGCGGACCGTGGCGCAGGGCAAAAAAGCATAAGCCTATAAAGCTCTTGAGACGGAGCTTCACGGCACGAAATCCAAAACTGAGCCACAGCATACCCCGCAGCAAGGTCAGAAACCCTTTGGGATAAATGCCGGTGTAGTGGGTCGCAAAATAAAGATTGAGGCTCTGCTTTTTGCGCCGTTCGATTTTGAGGGGATCCACACGGCTTGAGCTTTTATAGTGCGTGACCTCAACCTTCGGCACAAAGAGGATCGACGCACCCAATTTGCTCAGCCGCACGAAGAAATCGATATCCTCGACATGCAAGAAATAGCGTTCATCAAAGCCGCCCACCTCTTCAAAAGCCTCGCGCGGTACCAAAAAGGCGGCGCCTGATAAGCAAGGCACTTTTTGCACCTCATCGCCTCGACACTCCGTCCCATGACTGTTGAAGCGCCTGAAATGCGGATGCCGCGGCGCGATTTTGTAAAGCCGTGATGCTTCCACAAAAGCGTTCCAGGGCGTCAGCACATCGCGGCGACTCCCCTGCTGCTCGGTCCCATCAGGGTTGATGAGCTTAGGACCGATGGCCCAGCGCTCTGCACCGGAACGCTTGGCCTCACGGACCAGCTCTCGGGTTGCACCGGCGGGCAGCACCGCGTCGGGGTTCAGGAAGAAAAAGATCTCACCGGTAGCGTGCTGCGCACCGAGATTGCAGGCGCACGCAAAGCCAATATTTCCGTGGCCGGAGAGAATGGTTAGTTTTGGTTCACGCGCAGCCAAGCCGTGAAGCTCAGCCAGGACAGCATCGGTGTTGCCATTGTCCACCAAGATGACCTCGGCAACATCGTCTTGGTCCAGGGCAGCGCGCAAGCTGCGCCCAAGGACCGGCCCCGTGCGGTAGCTCACGGTGATGACCGAAACAGCCGTCATGTCCAGCGGCTTTCCGCGGCCAAGCTTTGAAGACTAAAGGCACCAAGAACAGCTGCAGACAGTGTATAAGCATTCCATAGTGTCGTCTCCATACTGAAGATCGTTATAATGATGAAACCCAACGCCGCAACACCTGCACCCAAAGGCCGAGAGAGCGGCATCCGCAAGAGAAGCCGCACCGCCAAAACGAAAGCCGCAAGAAGCAGGCTGTAACCAAGCAAACCATACTCATAAAGCACTTCGATAAAAACATTGTGCGGATGAACAGAAACGAGGGCCACCTGGTGGTTGGCTTCCGCAAGAACGACATTGCCGGTGGCTTGGGATAAGGCTCGCGTGGCCCGCGCCCCTGCGCCAAAAACGATATGCCCCCCGATCCAATCATCAAGAACGGTGCGCCAAATCACTAACCTGTGCAGAACAGAAAGCGGCAGGCTACGCACCTCCAGAAGAACGGGTACGGAGGGAAGCATCACTGCGAGCAGAAAAGGCACGCTCAACGCCAAACCGGCATAAACCGCCAAAAGCCGAAGACCCCATCTGACCGAACGCCACGCCGCAAGCCCGATCAACACAGCACCAAAGGTGGCCACCACATTGATCTCGATCGGCGTATAAAGAGCGGCAAGCAAGTACACCGTCACAACTACAAAACCATTGCGCCCGAACTGTCGCCAAGCCCATAAGGTGAGCATCGGCATCAAAAAGAGAAGAAGGCCAAGCCCCCGTCCCGCCGCCACGGCATCTTTATCAGGACGGTTGTCAGGGGGCAGAACATCACGGATCAGATTACCCGTAACAGCGTCAAGGAAAAGAAGCAGCAAGGCCAAACCGGCACCGCCTGCGAAGATATCAACTGGCTGCGGCTTACCGGTGAGCAACAGCGAGGCCACCGCAAAAACGACCGGTAAGGACCATGCATAAGACAAAGGATCACCCAGCGGCGACCACCATGCGCTGAATGCGGAATAAAGAACGAGTGCCGCGAGAGCCCAGAACCACAAAGGCCAAGGTCGCGTCCGCCGAAAACATTCCATGCGCAGAACCGCCGGCAGCGCGAACGCCGCCACGACGACGACATAACTGCGGAACGACAGAAGCATGACCGGCGCCGAAAGGAGCGACACGAACCAAAGCCAAGAACGCTCGATCCTATCAGCCACGGAGATCAGGCGTTGCGGCTTCAGCCTTGAGGTCGGCAAGCGCCTGATCAAGAGCGACAGTGGTGGTGGCCTTTGAGCCAAAACGCCGTATGGAGACGGTCCGCTCCTCCCCTTCGCGGGCGCCGACCACCAACATGGCGGGCACTTTCGCGTTCGAGTGTTCACGAACTTTGTAGTTGATCTTCTCATTGCGCAGATCAGTTTCCAAACGAAGACCGGCTGCCTTGAGCATTGTCGTCACTTCGGTCGCATAAGGATCAGCCTCGGACGTGATGGTCGCCACCACCACTTGGGTAGGCGCCAGCCAGATGGGGAACGCACCAGCATAATGCTCAATCAAAATGCCGGTGAAACGCTCCAGTGAACCAAACAAGGCCCGGTGCAGCATCACAGGTCGCTCGCGCCCGCCATCTTCGGCGATGTAGGTCATATCGAACCGCTCGGGCAGATTGAAATCCACCTGCAGCGTTCCGCATTGCCAGTCGCGCCCGATGGCGTCACGCAAAACGAATTCCAGCTTCGGCCCGTAAAAAGCACCTTCGCCGGGGTTCACCGTATAAGGAAGACCCGTGGCCTCAAGGGCATGTTTGAGCGCGGCTTCGGACTTATCCCAAACCGCATCCTCGCCAATACGGGCTTCGGGCCGGTCAGAGAATTTGATGCGCACATCCTCAAACCCGAAATCCTTATAGATATCGAGAACCAGATCGACGATCGTCAGGCATTCGTCCTGCAACTGATCAGGGGTGCAAAAGATGTGGGCATCGTCTTGGGTAAAGTGGCGCACACGCATCATCCCGTGCAGCGCACCGGAGGGTTCATAGCGATGCACCTTACCGAACTCAGCCATGCGCAAGGGTAATTCACGGTAGGAGCGCAGGCCATGGTTGTAAATCTGCACACCACCTGGGCAATTCATCGGCTTGAGCGCATATTTGCGTTCATCCGGCATCACCGTGGAGTACATATTCTCGCCAAATTTTGCGGCGTGCCCTGAAGTTTCCCAAAGCGAATAGTCAAGAAGGTCCGGTGTGTTGACTTCAACATAGCCAGCGTCCTCCTGCCGGCGACGCATATAACCGATCAGCATTTGGAACAATGTCCAACCCTTAGGGTGCCAGAAGATCGATCCCGGCGCATTCTCTTGCATGTGGAAGAGGTCCATCACCTTAGCAAGCTTGCGATGATCGCGCTTCTCCGCCTCTTCCAGACGCGTGAGATAGGCTTTGAGGTCCTTTTCGTTCGTCCACGCCGTACCGTAAATACGCTGCAACATCGCATTCTTGGCATCACCGCGCCAATAAGCGCCAGCGAGCTTCATCAGCTTGAAAGCCTTGCCGATATGCTTCGTTGACGGAAGGTGTGGTCCTCGGCAGAGGTCGTACCAGTCGCCGTGGTGATAGATCGAAATCTCTTCGTCTTCAGACAGATCACGGATCAGTTCAGCTTTATAGGTTTCGCCGAGCGCCTCGAAGCGCGCGATCGCCTCATCCCGCGGGAGTATGCTGCGGGTGGTCGGAAGATCGGCATCGACAAGCTCCGCCATCTTCGCCTCGATAGCCTCGAAATCATCGGAGGAGAACGGCTCCTCCCGCGCAAAGTCGTAATAGAAGCCGTCCTCGATGACGGGACCGATGGTGACTTGCGTATCGGGGAAGAGCTCCTGCACGGCTTGCGCGAGCAAATGCGCCGTGTCGTGACGAATAAGCTCCAGCGCCTCATCGCCACTGTCGCGGGTGAGGATAGCGACATTGGCATCGGTTTCGATCATCTGATCAAGGTCCCGCAGCTTACCATCCACGGTGATGGCGATGGCTTTTTTGGCGAGAGACTTGGAGATATCGGCAGCGAGATCCGCACCGGAAAGGGGCGCATCGAACTGGCGCTGGGCGCCGTCAGGGAGGGTGATCGTGGGCATCGGTGAACTCTTTAACCTTGAACAGAGGGTGTGCGCCGCACCTTTCCCTGAGGTCAAGCCATGGGTTCGATTTCCGGCACAGGATCGTAGCCCGACGTGCCGCCAGGCCGGCAGTTGGTGACACGCCGGAAGGTCAGTCGCGTGGCTTTGACAAGAGAATGCCGCCGGTAGGCCTGCAAAGCATAGGCCGAACAGCTCGGCTCATGTCGGCAACGCACCCCGCAAAGGTGCAAGAACGGCGACAGGGTGTAGCGGTAAGCGAGGATCGCAGCTTGCGCTGCGCGTCTCAGGACACCCTCTCTCGGCATCAAAACTGCCGGTCTCTCCCCAGGGAGAGACGAAACCTCTCCCTGGGGAGAGGTCGAGGCCGCGTCAGCGGCATCGGGAGAGGGGACAGCCTTAGGCAGCACGGCGCGCTTCGACCTCATCGAGAGCATCGACAATCGCCCCAAAAATCAAAAGCGTGGAGGTGTGGCGCGCAGGATAAGCCTTGATCGGCTGAAGCGCTTGGAGGCTTTCAAACCGGCCCACCGGCGGCGCGCCCTCGTTGCGCAGCATGGCTTCCATAACCGGCTGCACCGCGCGCAGCTCAGCCGCGGAGGCACCGCGCAGCACTTTGGCCACAAGCGATGACGACGCCTGACCCAAGGCGCAGGCCTTCACCCTCAAGGCAAAATCGCTCACCACGTCACC
>JBCCTG010000039.1:0-10962 GCA_039198735.1 Pseudomonadota bacterium
AAAACGCCAAAACAAAGACTGAGAGCCGTTTCAAACCGAAAAACTGAATAAGCATCAGATACAAACGGCTCTAGCTGATCTTATCGCAGCCCCTTAACAGCAAGCTCCAGACAGCTTAAGCGCCTGGAGCTTGATGGTATTTTGCGGGAGGCACCATGGCCGGACACTCCAAATGGGCCAACATTCAACACCGAAAGGGCCGCCAAGACGCTAAGCGGTCGAAGCTTTTCTCGCGTCTCTCGAAAGAGATCACGGTGGCGGCCAAAATGGGCGCGCCGGATCCCGCCTTCAACCCGCGCCTACGCCTGGCTGTTGCCAACGCCAAAGGGCAGTCGATGCCCAAGGACAACATCGACCGCGCCATCAAAAAGGGCTCGGCCGGTGAGGGCGATGATTACGAAGAGATCCGCTATGAAGGCTTCGGCCCCGAAGGCGTGGGCATCATCGTTGAGGCACTGACGGATAACCGCAACCGCACGGCCTCCGAAGTGCGCTCCACCTTCTCGAAGAACGGCGGCAATCTCGGCGAGAGCGGCTCGGTGAGCTTTGGTTTCGACCGGGTGGGCCTCATCGAGTACAAGCTGGAGATCGGCTCCGAAGACGAGGTGCTCGAAGCGAGCATCGAGGCGGGTGCTGACGATGTGGAGACCGGTGAAGAGACGCACACGATCTACACCGCGCCGGACGATTTCGCTGAGGTCTCCAAAGCCCTCGAAGACAAATATGGTGAGGCGGCCACGGCCAAACTCTCCTGGCGACCGCACAACATGATCGAGGTGAGCTCTGCCAAGGCCGAAACCATGATGAAGCTCTACGATGCCCTCGACGATCTCGACGACGTCCAGGAGGTGCACGCCAATTTTGAGCTGTCCGAAGCGGACCTTGAGAAGCTCGCAGGCTAAAGCATCGAATGAGGTGTCGCTTGAAGCGCCTCGCCCTCCGTGCCACACGCCTTGTCTCGAAAGATATCTAAGCCTCCCCCCTTCAGCGGTGCGGGGGCGATCAGCTCGTGAAGGCATCCGATGAAGATCAACGGCAATGAAATCCGTCCCGGCAACACCATCACCCACCAGGACACCCTCTGGCGTGCGGTGAAGGTGGAAGCGGTGAAACCCGGCAAAGGCCCGGCCTACGCCCAGGTGGAGCTCAAGAACCTCATCGATGGCCGCAAGCTCAATGAGCGCTTTCGCAGCTCCGAAACCGTGGAGAAAGTGCGTCTGGAGCAGAAGGAGCACACCTTCCTTTATGCTGAAGGGGACATGCTCACCTTCATGGATTCCGAAAGCTATGAGCAGATCCAGATCGCCGAGGACCTGATCGGTGATCAGCGTGCCTTCCTGCAGGACGGCATGGCAGTGGAAGTCGAGATGCATGAAGATCGCCCTATCGGCGTTGCCTTGCCTGAACAGGTCACCCTGATGATCACCGAGACCGAACCGACGGTGAAAGGTCAAACCGCGTCGTCATCCTATAAGCCTGCAATGTTGGAGAACGGTCTGCGCATCATGGTGCCGCCGCATATCACCGGCGACATCGCCGTGATCGTCAACACCCAAACCCTTGAATACGTCAAGCGCGCCGACTGATCGTCAACGGTTCACCGTATAAAGATCAAGGGTGCGTTCTTTTCGGCCCCTTTTTTCTGTGTGAAGATCGATAAATAGCACACCAGCAGGTTGGCGCGCGCCCATCGGGCCATAAGCGGCAAAAGCTTCGTCAGGTACTTTGGTGATCAGCAGTCTGCGTGCTTTCCCACGCGGCTCAAACGGCATCGCCAACTCATAGGTGTTGTTGAGGCGGCCATTGTTGTCGAAGACTTCGATATCGATGGCATCATCTCTCAGCTCCCAGATAAGGTGGGCGGCGATTTCCCGGTCATCGAGGATCAAGCCGTCATAGCCGGGGAGAGCGGCGCGTATCGCATCGGCAGTTTCCCCCCAAGCGCGTTCCCGCTTCACCGCGCTTGAGAAGCCCCAAGCATCCGTACGCTGAAAGTCTGTCGTCACAGCGACAAAGATAAGCCATGCGGCCCCGTGCAGAAGCACGGCGGCAGGCAGAACCAAACGTTCTATTTGCATGCGGAGAAGCCAGACCGGGAGCAGCAGAAGCGCCGCAGGGTAGGCCGTGATGGCCCAATTGGCATGGGCGCGGGAGAGAAGCGCTTGGCAGGCAATCATGATCAGTGGCGGGAGGGTCATACTGACCAGAAAGCGCTCTTTCGGATCGGCGCGAAACCGGTATCGGACGAGACCGAAAAGCAGGATACCGAAGAGAAGGGGCCCTGCCACGGCAAACTGGCCGATGAAAAAATCACTCAGCTCTCTGAGATGGAGGCTCAAGCCTGACCACTGCGCGTTGTCCGCCGTGTGGCGGACGGTTTGAAAACCATGACGCCCATTCCAGAGCACGTTCGGGCTGATCACTGCGCCTGCCACGAGACAAGCAAGGATCAGTGACCGGGCAGTCAGTCCTCGGCGCACATAACGCGATGTCAGAAACGCAAGCGCGAGCCCGATCAGAAAATAGATCGCTGCGTATTTGGAAAGAAACGCAAGACCCCATGCTGCGCCCAACGCCAAGCCCCAAACACTCTTTGTGCCGCGCGGCGCTTCTATTATCTTGACAAGGAAAAAAAGTGCCAAAGACCAAAAGAAGAGGAGCGGGATATCGGTGGAGATCAGTGTGCCGCCATAAATCACTGCCGGCATGATGTGCCAGAGCAGCAGCGTGCTGAGGCCAGCCTTATCGCCAAACATCTTCCGTCCCACGGCAAAAAGGCTCAAGCCTGTCCCCGCCAAAAAGAGCGGCGAGAGGGCGCGAACCCCGAACACCGTTTCGCCGAATATCTCTGTTGACAGACGAATGATCCAGGCAATCATCGGCGGTTTAGAATAATACCCGAACGCGAGTTCCTGACCCCAGAACCAATATTGCGCCTCATCCGCACCAAGATCGGTTTGAACGACACTGAGATGCAGATAGCGCAAGGCCGTCACCAGAAGACTGAAGCCCAAGGCAGCCATCCAAGGCTCATCTTCGACAAAAGCGATAAAGCGATCGAGCATGGTGCGAGGTCTTGGGCCTTCAACTCTCAGAATATTTTGTTTAGAAAACTTCGGCGTTGCTCACCAGTGTTGCAACGCAGCAGAACAGCAGCCGTTCTCGAAATCCTTCCTCACGCCAAAGACCAGGGAGGCCTAGCTGTAGCTTTTCATGACGTTTTAGGGGTAATTTGGCTCAATATCCGGAAGAGAGCCGGAGAGGATCAAGGAGATCAAGCCCCATGTCCGACCGGCACGCGACGGTGGCAGCAATCGGTGCATTGGGCTACGGTCTTCCAGATCATAGCCGGGGCAAGGGTTTTTCTATGTTCACGATTTTTCCGCTGCTGACGACAAGTCTCTTGATCTATACGCTGCTGATCGCGCTTCCGTTCGATGGTGCCTGGTACGATACACAGCTTGTCACCATTCAAATGATTTCCGGTGATCCTTGGTCGATCACCTGGGGGGACCTCTTCCTCACTGTATCCATGTTCTTCTTGTTCATCGAAATTCTCCGCTCCACCCGGACAGGCACGGATTCGATCCTCAACCATGTGTTCTCGGCGCTGCTCTTCATCGTGGCGTTGCTGATGTTTGTCATTTTGGACGGTTATGGGAACTCGGTTTTCTTCCTCTATCTTCTGATGACCTGTCTCGATTTCATGGCTGGATTTATTGTCACAACCCTGGCTGCGCGGCGCGATTTCGGTGTTTCGGGCGGGCTTGGCTCAGGTTGATCCCAAGTGGTTTAGGAGAAACCTCCAGTTTACCTCCATTTTAGCGTTTCTTCATTTCGGACGCGTAACACTTTCGTTGCAAGTCTTCGGCGCAAGGTCGCCCGGAATGAAGAAACATGACCCGTGAGACACCTTCAGTCGTTGGCCCCGATACAGTTCGCCTGGCTCTTGAGGCGGCTGGTCAAGCGATGTTCGAGTTTGATCCGCGGGATGAGAAAGTCTCCTGGGCGGATCCGAGCCAAGTGCAGCTCCTTCTGGGCTTACCCGATGGTGTGGAAACCGCCAGCTATGAAGCCATTGCTAATATGGTGACGGCGGAAGATGCCATGACTCGCGCTTCCGAGCTGACGCGGGCACGGTCGGAAGGCCGGGCCTATGCCGTTGAGTACCGCATCACCGGCGCTGATGGTGCATGCCGTTGGCTCGAAGAGCGTGGTGTGTGGATGAATGTGGGCGGGGCTGAGCGCCTTGTCGGCATGATCCGCCCCATCGACGCACAAAAAGATCGCGAAGAACAACTCAACTACCTTGCGGCCCATGACGAGATGACGGGTCAGCTCAATCGCTCCCGCACCAAGGGGGCGATCGCTGACATTCTGACGTCTGAAGGATCGGATCGGCACTACGCTTTATTTCTCGTCGCTATCGACAACATCGGCAGCATCAATGTGAGTTTTGGCTTCGATGCAGCGGACCAGGTGATCAGCATCGTCGGTCAGCGTTTGCGCGAAGGGCTTGACGGCGAGGTGGTTTGTGGCCGGGTGGCCGGAACGAAATTCGCCGTCGTCGCCTCGATCGAGACCCGTGAAGATGTCCGTGCACGGGCCATCGAGATCATGAATCTCATTCGCTCCGATGTGGTGGAAACCCGCGCCGGCGCGATTGCCGTCTCGGTCTGTTTGGGCGTGACGCAGCTCAACACAGATGTCGAGTCCGCCGATATTGCCTTGGCGCGCGCAGAAGCCGCGCTTGATCAAGCGCGGGTGGCGGGGCCTTCCAGTTGGTCACAATTCGCTGAGACCAAAGAAGCGCATTCTGCCCGCAACCGCGACGTCGAAATGAGCGATGTGATCCTCTCGGCACTGAACGATCGGCGCGTGACGGTCGCTTACCAGCCGATTGTCACGGATCTTGAGGCCGAGCACAAAAAATTCGAATGCCTCATTCGCTTGAGCCTTGAAGATGGCAGCGAATTGTCGGCACCCAGCTTTGTCGCCGCGGCCGAGCGGCTAGGCCTTGTGCATTTGCTCGATCGCCGAGTTTTGGAACTGGCCATGATCTCGCTCGCGCGCGAACCCAATATCCAGCTCGCCGTGAACGTTTCATGGGAGACGGTGAAGGATCCTGTGTGGGCGGATGGTTACATCGCGCATTTGCGTGCCAATGCTCACCTTGCGGAGCGTCTCACAGTGGAACTGACCGAGACACGGATCGTCGATGCTGTTGAAGCGTCGGAAGAGTTCGTGTCGCGCATCAAGTCGCTCGGTGCGAAATTCGCTCTCGATGATTTTGGCGCAGGCTACACATCCTTCCGCAATTTGAAGGCGCTCGATATCGATATTTTGAAGATCGACGGCTCCTTCATCACCGGACTTGCGCAAAGCCGTGAGAACCAGCTCTTTGTGCGCACGTTGATCGATCTTGCACGCAATTTCGGTATGCAGACGGTTGCCGAATGGGTCGATAACGAACAAGACGCGCATATGCTTAAAGCGCTCGGCGTCAATTATCTCCAGGGTTTTTATGTCGGCAAGCCCGAGGCCCGACCTGAATGGACCGCGCGGGATCAGTCGGCGGACAATGCGGTTAACAATGCCGTTGACAAGGCCGTGTCTTCAGGCGGCTGATGTCAGCGCTGCAGTGCTCTCATACCTGTCGCTGCGAGTCCCAAACCCATCATCGCGCCCAAACTGTTGGCCAGCATATCCGCCCATGACGTCGAACGCACAGGCGACAAGCCCTGAACACCTTCAAGGATAACACCGTAAAGCACGATGACCAAAAAAACCGTCAGAAGGCGGCGGTTCTTCTCAAACCCTAAGGCCGCAACAAAGCCTAAAGCTCCGTAGGCAGCAAAATGGCCGATTTTGTCCGATTGCTCCGCACTGCCAAGCAGCACTTGAGCCAAATATGAAAAAAGCCAAAGCCCTTGACCCACACTGTTCGTATCCGGTGTCAGGGAAAGGATTGCAATGGCAAGGGCGAGGCTTGCCGTAAGAAAGCGCGCACTTTTTGCCCAACTAAGCCCGTTCACGGGTCTCCGCCCCGCTTTGGGATTCCCAGGCGATCGCTGTACGGATGATCAGGTCAAGGTCATTGTATTGCGGTCGCCAGCCGAGCATGGAGCGTATGGCCGCCGTGTCCGCAATCAGTTGCGGCGGATCACCTTGGCGCCTGCCTGTGGTGATGATGGGCATCGGCTGTCCCATGACACGCTCCACCGACTGCACCACCTCCTGCACTGAAACCCCTTCGCCATAGCCGCAATTGAGGATCACGGATGATCCGCCTGCGCGCAAATGGTCAATCGCGTCGACATGGGCCGAGGCCACATCGGCCACATGAACATAGTCGCGGATCGCCGTGCCATCGGGGGTGTCGTAGTCATCGCCATAAATTTTGAGAGGGCCTTCGCGGCGCCCCGTCGCGACCTGCACGGCGGCCGTGATCAAGTGCTTGGGCGCGCTGGCCTCGCCCGACCGGCCGATGGGGTCGGCGCCAGCGGCATTGAAATAGCGCAGGATGACCCGTTCGATGCCGTAGACTTTGCAAGCGTCGCTGGTCATGCGCTCGGCTGATAGGGCGGCCCAGCCAAGCGGTGAGATCGGCTGAAGTGGGCTGCTCTCCGGCACCGGAACCGTGGTGGGCACACCGTAAACGGAGGCTGTCGAGGAGAGCACCATGCGCTTGATGCCGTTCTCGGTCACGGCGCGCAGCACACTCATCAGGGGCACCAGGGTGTTCTCGTAAGCGTCGAGCGGGTCTTTCAATGACCGTGTCACGGTCCCGCGGTCGGGGAGATGCACCACGTCGGTGATCGCGTGCTGGCGGAAAAGCTCGGTCAAAGGGCCAGGATGGGAAAGGTCAACGCGCTTGATGAGCGGTTCATCGGCCCGCAATGTTTCACAATCAGCGCTGTCAAAACCAAGATGCGGCAAGCCGCGGTCGGCCAAGGTGAGGAGCATTTGCCGCCCCTCGTAACTGGACGCCCCGACGACTCCGATCATCGCCATAAAAGCCTACCTCGAATGCGCACTTAGGATTGTGCCCTGATTGGTGCGGATTGGGAAGGGTCTCCCGCCCGGTCTTCAAGACGAGATGGGCGAAGGCTCCCAACGGGCGACCATGCGCTCAAGCTCAATCCTGGTTTGTGGATCAAGCTTATCGGCGATTGCATTGGCGTCTTCGCCCGCTTTGGGATCACCCTGCAGCTCGGCCAAGCGGAACCAGTAATAGCTCTGGGCCGCATCGCGCCGCTCCGCCGGGATATAATTCATGGTCGGTGAAAGGATCGTGCCGAGGTTGAACATGGCGTCGGTGAGGCCAGCATCCGCCGCCCGCTCAAACCCGCGCAGCGCCGCATCAACATCTTGAGGGCCATAACGCTCATCAATCGCGAAATAGGCGAGGCGATGGATGGCGCGGGCGTTCCCTGCATTGGCGGCTTCATCGAACCACTGCTTGGCTTTGGCAAAATCCGCGCTGACGAATTCGCCATTGAGATACATCTCACCAAGGTCGTGCTGGGCACCGGCGGAGCCGGCTCGGGCTGCCCGCATCATGGCATTGACGCCGGCATCGATTTCATCGCGGGTCACCGCTCCTGCGAGTGCATTTTTCGCGGCCGCGTAAAGCTCCACAGGTGAGGGGCTGTTGTCCGTTGGAGCAGGGGCGGCGCTCGACGAGCGCGTCACCGCTGGAGCCTCATCCCTACCCAAATTGGTTATCTGGAAAGCTGCGAACATAATCGCGCCAACCACGATGGCGATCAGCACCCACCCCAATTGAGGATTGTTCTCCACAGGGTCCGAGAACGGACGGCTGAGACGGGATTGGATCCGTTCGATCAGCGTGGGCGGTTCGGCAAAGGCGTCATTGTCACGGAACTGATCGGCCGCCGGATCAAAATCCACGGGATCGAAGGTCGCCGGATCATTCCATTCGGTGGAGAACGTTCCCGCTTCACCGACGGGCGGCAGCTCGCGGAAGGTGGTGCCACCATCTTTTTGAGACTGCGCGATGAAACCATTCGATGCGGCACCGAAGATCGGCTCTTGAGGTCCTGGGGCCTGGGGCGCTGGGACGTCTTCCGGCTGCGGCGCTGGTTCAGGTTCACGGATCAATTGCAGCGGGTCATCGAACACCCGGTCGAACTCGTCCTCTTCGCTTTCATGGGGGTCGCGAAGATCGGCTATGGGACCATTATCAAGGGCGATATCGGGGATATCGTCCGTATGGGCCCGTGATGATGCTTCGGCAATCCGGCCTTCAAGGCGGTCCACAACGCTGGAGAACGCCCCCTGCAAGGCGCCAATTCGGCGGTCGGCTTCAGCGACGGCCTCTTTGACAGCTTGACTGGAGCCGTCTTGGCCGTCGTTCAGCGACTCGCTTTGCACTTGTTGGCGCAGGCTTTCCAGCGACTGGGCCACACGGCTGATGCCTTCGGCGGAGCGTTCTTCGCCAGCCTCGATCTTCTCCGAAAGCCGCGTCACATTGCTTTCCAGCGTGCGAATCTGGTCACTGGTGCGTTTGATCTCACTGCCGAGCAATTGCAGCCTTTGGCTGGTCCGCTCGACATAGGACTCGTCGCGGGACTGCATGGCTGCCCGCGCAGCATCGAGTGCTTCGCTCACCATCGTTTCCGTGTTCGATACACGGTCCGATGTTGCATCGATGGATTCCAGAAGCGCCGCGATCTCTGATTTCAGCGTAGCGTCCTCTTCGTCGAAGCGTGCTTGCAGTGCGCTGATCAGATCTTCATTGCGCACCAGGCGCTGCTCGGTTTCCGAACGCGACTCCTCCACTTGATCGACCAGGGTGGTTAGCGCTTTTTCCAGAGCCACCAGGCTTTTCACCCAGCTGTTTTTCTCCGTGGCGCCTTCGAGCTTGTCGAGGCGCTCAGCAATATCGCCACGGTGATCATCCGTGCCAGCTTCGTCTTCGAGACGTTTGACACGCTCGAACACCGTCTCAAGACCTTTGTTGAGGCCACCCATGGCTTCTCGAGACTGATGGTCCGAGGACTGCAGAACCTCTTCAGTTGCTTGCAGCCGCTCATTCAAACGGTTGAGGGTCTCCACCACACTGCGCAATTGGTCAGTCGTCACGCCGGATATGGTTCCGTCGGCCAGGGACTCCGTCAGATTGCTGGTCGCAGCATCAAGGCCTTGTTCGCGAATCATCTCGGTCATCCATTCGCCCAGGGTCATGCCCTTCTTGCGCGCAAGCTCCTTGGCCACCGAGCGGGCATCCGGATCGATTCCTTTGACGCTCCAGGGGATGTTGGGTTTCACGCGTACAATCCCTTCACAGACGGACACTCCTCAAGCGTTGACCAACGTTAGGGGAGTCTCTTCAATCTCCAAGGCCTTCGGCGTTATGCTGATTTCAACCCGTGGTGAAGATGCTCACTTAACAAAAGACTAAATCTTTGCAGCATCATGCACGTGCGAGTTGTAATACAGCCAGTGGCAAGCGATATGCCGCGACCGATAGCGGCTTTGCCACAGCCGCATGAGGGGGCTAGATAGGCTCCAACTTGTGACATGAGGCGTGACGTCAAACAAGTCGGCGCGCCCAAACGGAGGAAGATCGATGCCTGTTTACGAGGCTCCTGTTCGCGACATGCAGTTTTTGCTGCACGATGTTTTGAAGCTCCAAAACTATTCCAATCTGCCAGGCTTTGCCGATGCCGACAAAGACACCATCGATGCCTTCCTGGAAGAAGCTGGCAAATGGCACCGCGATGTCCTGGCGCCGCTGAACCGTGTCGGCGATGTTGAAGGGGCCCAGCGCAACGATGATGGCTCGGTCACCACACCGACTGGCTTCAAAGATGCCTACAAACAATTCTGCGAGAACGGCTTCGGTGCGTTGGCGATGGATCCCAACTATGGCGGACAAGGCCTGCCGGTGACGTTGGCCTATGCCATCAACGAGATGACATCATCAGCAAACCAAGCGTTTGCGATGTATCCCGGCCTCTCCGCTGGCGCATGGCGCGCTATCCACGCTGCGGCGTCGGATGAGCAAAAGCAGACCTACTTGCCGAAAATGACCACGGGTGAATGGACCGGCACCATGAACCTGACCGAGCCGCAATGCGGCACGGACCTTGGCCTCATTCGCACGAAAGCTGTCCCGCAAGACGACGGCACCTACAAAATCAGTGGCCAGAAGATCTGGATCTCCGCCGGTGAGCACGACATGGCGGACAACATCATCCACCTGGTGCTGGCACGCATCGAGGGTGCGCCCGAAGGGATCAAGGGTATCTCGCTCTTCATCGTCCCCAAATTCATGGTGGGTGAAGACGGCAGCCTAGGCGAGCGGAACAATGTGAGCTGCGGCGGCCTTGAAGAAAAGATGGGCATCCACGGCAACGCCACCTGCGTCATGAATTACGACGAGGCCACGGGCTTTCTTGTGGGCGAAGAGCACAAAGGCATGCGCGCGATGTTCATTATGATGAACGAGGCGCGTCTTGGCGTTGGCATGCAGGGCTATTCCGCAGCCGAAGTGGCGATGCAGAACGCTGCCGCCTTCGCGCGGGATCGTCTCCAATCCCGCTCCGTGACGGGCGTCAAAGCACCGGACAAGCCTGCCGACCCCATCATCGTGCATCCTGACGTCCGCCGTATGCTGATGGACACCCGTGCCTTTGTCGAAGGGGCGCGTGCACTGACCTATTGGGCAGCGCTCCATGAGGATATGAGCCACAAAGCGCCTGATGAGGGCGATCGTCAGAAGTCGAATGATTATATGGCGCTTCTGACGCCGGTGATCAAAGCCTACATGACCGACAAGGGCTCGAAGGGCGCCAATGATAGCCTCCAGGTCTTTGGTGGTTCGGGGTACACGGAAGAATGGGGCATGTCTCAATTTGTCCGTGATGTCCGTATTGCGCTGATTTATGAAGGCACCAACGGTATCCAGGCCCTGGACCTCGTCGGCCGTAAACT
>JBCCTG010000040.1:0-10653 GCA_039198735.1 Pseudomonadota bacterium
CGGACGATTACGAAGATGCCAACGCACCGTTCGATCCTGTCACCACCCAAGAGTTTGTCGCCGCTGAGGTGGCCGCCAAAGAGGCCCCCCCGGTTCTCGATAATCCGATTGCTGATCGTGTTGCCAGCGCTGAAGAGGCCTTGAAACAGGAACAAGAACAGGAGACTGACGCGGTCGTCCGAAGCCTGATGAACGAAAGCGAAGCGGACAATGTCGCTGCTGCTTTCCAAGCCTTGAAGCGCCGGGTCACGATCGCATCGCAACCCACCCGCACTTTAGAAGATATGATCGAAGATCTTATGCGCCCCATGTTGAAAGCATGGCTCGACGAGCATCTCAAAAACATCGTCGAGCGTAAGGTGCAGGATGAGATCAAGCGTTTGACCGAACGCTGATCGTCTTACCGATAAAGAATTTTTTCTTTGAAACCGAGGCCCTCGGATCTTGCCAGTTCGAGGGTTCCGTCTTTGTGGCGAAGCCCGAATGATGCCGTGCGAACAGCCGTGTAATCGGGGCTGTCGATGGTGCTCATGCTGATGAAATCCGCTTGGCCAGCATCGCCGTAAAGATCTAGGCGAATGTAGCCATTGTTGACGCCATCGACATAGCGAACATCCTTATTCTCCTTACGCACCAGAAGCGAATAATCGAAAGCGTTCTCACCAAACACTGCGTTGGCACCGGGTGAGGTGACGCCTGCGGTTCCAAGCTCCACACCCATCTCCGTGCCATCTTCCCGGCGCAAATCATTGGCCCAGAACATGTGGGTGTCACCGGTGAGGACCAGAAGATCCCTCGCTCCAGCGACCTTCGCGGCTTCGTAAAACCGTTCGCGTGCTGCCGGATAACCGTCCCAGGCATCGGGGTTATAGGGCAGGCCGAGGGTCGACCATTGAAGAAAAGCACGCGCATCGGGGAATAGCTTTTCAATCTCGGCAATGGCCTCATCGCTGACATAAGCACCAATATTGGGGGCCATCACCCGTGCCATGAGGATCTGGTTGGAGAGCACACGCCAGGGCGCACCGGCTTGCACCGAACGCGCAAGGGAACCGGCAACAAAGGCCTGTTGGGCATCGCCGAGAAGCTCCCGAGACGGATCGTTCAAAACGGCCGTGCGGAACCTCCGCACATCGGCATCGCTGTTAAGCTCCGCTACCGCAGCCAGATGGTCGATTTGCTCCGTGCGCGCCGTAAGCCGGGTTTCAATTGCCGTGAGGGTGAGGAACTTGCCCCATTGAAATTCTCGGTAAAGCTGCTCGCGAGGGCGTCCTGCTTGCGGATCGCGCACGGGCATATACTCATAATAAGCTTGAAGCGCAGCACGCTTGCGTGCGTTGAAACCACCTTCGGTCGCGGGCTGATGGTTTTCTGCGCCGCGCTGCCAGGCATCGTTCGATGTTTCGTGGTCGTCCCAAATGGCAATCATCGGATGGGCGCTATGCATCGCTCGGCTTGCCGCATCGGCTTTGTACTGACGGTGCCGTTGGCGATAATCACCAAGCATCAGGCATTCATGGGCCGGAGTATGGTCACGGCCGAGGGCCTTGCCCTTCGCCCCGCCATAACCATCAGTGCCATACTCATAAATATAGTCACCAAGGTGCAAGACTGCATCGAGTTCATCGTCTCGGGCAATCAGGTCATAGGCATTGAAATGACCAAACGGATAATTCGAGCAGCTCACCACAGCAAAGCGAACACGTTCGGTGGTCTCAGGAAGAGTCTTCGTCCGCCCTATCGGGCTCACCTTGTGACCGGCCCGGAAGCGATAAAAATAGGTCTGGCCAGGCTCAAGACCGGTGGCCACCACTTTCACGGTGTAATCGCGTTCGGCACCTGTCGTCATGCGCGAGGAAAAGACCACGCGCTCGAAACTTGCGGCGGAAGACACCTCCGCTGTCACAGCGAGCGATCCCTCAACCTCGCTCACGCGGGTCCACAAAACAACGGAATCCTGCGCCGGATCACCACTCGCCACACCGCAAGAAAACGCGGCGTCGGCAGACTGACGAGCACCCTGAAAAGAGCCCAGTTTTGGCTGTGATGCGCAGGCACCAAGGCTTCCTGCCAAACCTCCGAGCAGCGCGTGACGACGTGAAACCTGCATGGCTTTTCCCCTGAACCGTTGATGTCCCCTGACGTGAAGACATTGCCCGTTAACCAGTCCTAGGGCCTTGGCCGCAACCCGCTCTTGACAGAAATCAAAGCTTTACTTCCTGAGCGCTTGCCGCTAGCTGCCGCACCCTGCCGTATCCCAACAAGCCCTGGCGAAGGGCCCACTGCACGGGGTCCGGCACTCATGTTTAACGGCGGTCAGGGGACGTTTTGTTTCGTAGTCGCCTTATGCTTGGGGGTCCCATGCGGTGGAAGACTATCACAACGCGCGGCAGCTAGCGCAACAGCTTCGTCCCGACGTACCGGTGATCTGCCGTCGTCCAGCCTTGGCTGAACGGGCGGTTCGGTATTTTCAGGATCATTTCCCCGGCGACATTCTCTATGCGGTCAAAGCGAACCCTGCGCCTTGGCTGATCACAACCCTTCATGCTGCTGGTCTTGATCATATTGATGCGGCGTCTTTGGCGGAGATCGGCTTGGTGCGTGACCATGCGCCCGGCTGTACCATCGGTTTTATGCATCCGGTGAAATCGGACGAGGCCATCGCTCAAGCCTATTTTGATTACGGTGTGCGGATCTTCTCCCTCGACAGCCTCGATGAGCTCGACAAGATCATCCGTGTCACCGGCGATGCGCGTGACTTGACGCTTTGCGTTCGGCTTCAGGCGGGCTCGGACTTGGCCAAAATCAGCCTCAGCTCAAAATTTGGCGCTGACGAAAGGGTGGATGCTGATCTTCTGCAAGCTGCTCGTCATAAGGCTGAGCGTCTCGGTGTTTCGTTCCATGTGGGAAGCCAGGCGATGAACCCGGCTGCATTTGTCGGCGCTTTGGAAAGAGCCGCACGCGCCGTGCGCCGGGCCGGTGTGTTTATCGATATTTTGGACGTCGGCGGAGGGTTTCCAGCGGTTTATCCAGGGATGGAGCCGCCGCGGATTGATGCTTATATTGATGCGATCACCGCGCGCTTTGAAGATTTTCCGTCTTCGGGCAAAGCGCGCCTCTGGTGTGAACCCGGCCGGGCCCTTTGCGCCGATGCTGAAAGTTTGGTCGTTCGCGTTGAGGCGCGTAAAGACGATGCGCTCTTCATCAATGATGGTGCTTACGGAGCGCTTCACGATGCTGCGCATCTTGCTTGGCGGTTCCCGGTTCAGAACTTGAACCGTGAGGGCCGCGAGCATCCTTTCACCTTCTACGGCCCGACCTGCGATGATGCCGATCAGATGCGGGGGCCCTTCTTCCTTTCGGAGGAAACCCAAGCGGGCGATTATATCGAGATCGGGACCACAGGGGCATACTGCCGAAGCATGGTCACTCGATTCAACGGATACGGACAGTATCTCGAAGCCAAACTCGCTGATGACCCTTTTCCCTCCCTTTATACAGGCGCCGGACAAATGGCAGCCGAGGAGCTAAGCCAATGAGCCATACCAACATTATCCAGCTTGAAGCCGCCAACGATTTGCATAAGGGTCAAGACGACCTCGATCACTTCATTGTCCGTGACGGGAAGACTTATGCAGGAACCCATCTGATCATCGACCTTCTGGGTGCGAAGCACCTTACTGATAAAGCACGGATGGAGACAGCGTTTCTCGACTGTGTGGAAGAGTGCGGGGCCACGCTTCTGCATATGCATGTCCACACATTTCTACCCTCGGGTGGTCTTTCTGGCGTTGCTATTCTCGCTGAGAGCCATATCTCTGTTCATACGTGGCCTGAACGTGATTACGCAGCTTTCGATGTGTTCATGTGCGGTGATGCCGAGCCGGAGAAGGCCATCGCGATCTTGAAAAAAGCTTTTGATGCTGATCAAGTGAGCGTCCAAACTTTCTACCGCGGCGAGGGGGTCGCATGAGCAAGTTCCTCCACAAAATTGGTGATGAGCTTTGGTTTAAGGAAGAACTGGCTCCTGCGATCGGTCATTCCGCGCGGGTCGACAATGTGCTGTTCGACGATGAAATCGACCACCAGCACCTCGTGGTTTTTGAAAATGCCACCTATGGCCGGATGTTCGCACTCAATGGTATTATTCAAATGACGTCTTCGGATGAGTTTGTCTACCATGAGATGCTGACCCACGTGCCGCTTTATAGCCATGGTGAAGCCAAGCGTGTGCTGATCATCGGTGGTGGTGATGGCGGCATCTTGCGTGAAGTGCTCCGCCACAAATCTGTCGAGAATGCTACCCTCGTTGAGATTGAAAAGTCAGTGATCGACTTTGCCAAACAGTGGTTTCCTGAGACTTCCAACGGCGCTTTCGATGATCCGCGTACAAATATCGTGATCACCGATGGTGCAAAATATGTGCAAGAGACAGATGACCGTTTCGATGTGGTGATCGTCGATTCCACTGACCCTGTCGGTCCTGGCGAAGTTCTTTTTACGGAAGAGTTCTATGCAGGCTGCAAACGTGTCCTCAACACTGGCGGTATCCTGGTGGTGCAGGGCGGATTGCCCTTCCTGCAACCCGAAGAGCCGAAGATGATCAAGGATCGTCAGGCGCCAAGTTTTGAAAATGTTGAGTTCTATGTGGCAACGGTTCCAACCTATACGGGGGGCCTTATGACCCTCGGTTTCGCATCTGATGCTCTTTACCCGCACGATGCGACGTGGTTGGCAAAACGCATGTCGGCGAACCCAATGACGTTTCAATACTACAATGCCGAGGTCCACGAAGCGGCCTTCGCGCTTCCCAATTATATTCGCAGCGCTTTAGGCAACTAACCATGTGGATGTTCGAACACGACCGCATTCCGGCCCCTGATAATGCGCCTAAGGTGCACATTATACCCTTCGGACTCGAAGACACTGTTTCCTACGAAGGCGGCACGGCGAAAGCGCCCCAGGCGATCTTTCGTGCTGCCAAGGAGGTTGAGCTTTTCGATGATGAGCTTTGGAAAGAGCCGATCCGTGATTTCAACGAAGAGATCATTGATACAGGCACCATCGCCGACACCATCGAAGAGGGGATGGGGCAACTCAGCGGTTTTGTTCAGCAGGCGCTCGATGCAGGTGCCTTCCCCCTGACCTTGGGCGGTGAGCATTCCATCACGCCTGGTGCCATCAAGCCTCTGGTTGCCCAATATGGCGATCTGCATCTTCTTCAATTCGATGCCCATGCTGATCTTCGCGATATGTTCCGGGGTGACCATTACAGCCACGCCAACGCCATGCGCCGCTGCCTTGATGATGAGCGTGTGAGCCTGACAAGTTTTGGTATTCGTAACATTTCGCGTACGGAAATTCCGTTTCTTGAGGACAACCGCCATCGCATCGATATCCATTGGGCCCGTGAGAAAGCGTCATGGGACATCGAGGCAGCGCTCGAACCTTTGCGCGGGAAGAACGTCTACATCACATTCGATGTGGACGGCTTTGATTCCTCTCTCATGCCTGCCACGGGCACGCCGGAACCGGGCGGTATGTTTTGGGATGATGTGACACCGATTTTGCGCAAGACTTGCGAGATTGCCAACGTGGTGGGCGCCGATATCGTCGAGCTTGCCCCGCGGCCGGAGCTCCATGGATGCGATTTTCTTGTCGCAAAGCTGGCTTACAAAATCCTCAGTTATCGTTTTTCTCTGTAACCTCTCTGAGAAACACGGCATACAAGGATTGAAAGCTTCGTCATGATCGACAATATGACGCACAAGAGAGGTGCGCTATGACGGTGAACAAGAACTCTGAAGAGTGTTTGCGGCGGTCGCGCATCGCCCATGGCGCAGGAGCAGCCGTTGGTGCTTTCATCGTCGCAACCCTTGGATTGGCCGTTGGCATTTATGCTATGAGCCAAGGCTCGCAGCTGGCTGACCTCGAAGCCGTTGGTTCTGTGGATGTCTTTGCGGTCACGAGCTACGCGGCTTTTGGTGTGGCCAGCGCTATTCTTGGTTTCGTTGTGGGTCTGTTCAGCTTAGCTGGCGTCACATTGGCTGCATTTTTTAGCATTGTGATCGGCACTTTGGGGCTGGCCTTGGGTATGCTCATTGCCGTCGGCGTGATCACGGGACCGCTTCTTTTGATCGGCGCCATCGTGGTTTTGGTGCGGCGGCGCTACTATCCCGATATTATCTAACAGATCCAATATCCCTAACGGATCCCTGGCAATCCCAGAACACCATTCCGGTCGCGCGCGATCACGACTTCGGAATCCTCACCAATCGCAGTGGAAATCGAACTCGCACGCTGAGCCAGCCATGCTTCGCGATCCTCCACTTGCAGGGGCGCCACGGAGTCGTCGATCTCCCCGTTTTTGACCTGCCAAAAGAGGATCCTGTTCGCCAGGCTCTCACCTTTTGAGGCACGATTCCCGCTTTCCGACGCGAGCGTTGCGCGGATGGAGGGGTCAACGTTGAGCACACCAGCGCGTTGGATGAGCGCAAGCTCACCGTTCGAAGGGGGTTCTGTTCTTTGGTCACCGAGGAGGAGCTGTTGGGTCCGTTCCGACGAGGACGGCGCCTGAACCTGCTGCTCACCAGGCTTTGGCGGGCGCAGGGCATAGTCGGGCGGCACCGTGAGCGGCGGTTTGGTGATCACGGCGAATTCGTCCGGCGTGTTCTTCCGGGGCGTGCCGCAAGCGGTCAGTGCAGCCGACGCGGCAGCGAGGAGGAGAAGAGGACGGATCATGGCAAAGCCCCTGAATTCGGATGATGTTTGTTACAGTGCTGCGGACGCCCTTAAAACCCCTTAGGAGCTTTGCTTTTCGTCAACAGCGACCCCCTCGCGGCGTTCGAGGATAAGTGTGTCGAAAAGCAAGAGCGCGACACCGATATTGATCGCCGCATCGGCGACATTGAAAATATAGGGAAAGTGCAACCCGGAAAAGTCGAGGAAATCGACCACATAGCCGTAAAAGGCTCGGTCGATGAGATTGCCGACGGCGCCGCCGAGAATCAATCCGGCACCCCACGCCGTTACAGGGCGTGTGACAGTGCTCAGCCATCGGATGATAAAGCCTGAGACGATGAGCGCCACGAGGGAAAGTCCGATGCGACTGACCAACCCGCCAGCGAGAAGACCGAAGCTGACGCCGCGGTTCTCCGTATAGGTCAAATCGAAAATGCCAGAAATCTCGATACGTCCTAAGGGGCGTTGCGGTAAGGCGATGCCATGCAAAACCCAAAGCTTGGTCAGCTGGTCAAGAACGATCGTCAGGGCCGCGAGCATGAAGCCGCGTCGAAAAAGCGGGCGGCCCATCGCGTCTTTGGCCCATGCGGTGAGCTTCTTCATGCTCCGACCACGTCCTGACAGCGCTTGCAGAGGCTGCCAGGCGTTGCCACCTCTTCAAGGATACGCCAACAGCGGCCACATTTTTGGCCGAGGGCCTGCTCGATGGTGACAGCGACACCCGGTGCATCATGGGTGGTGAACGCTTTTTGAGGCGCGGGATCACCGGTGATGGTCGCCGCCGATGTGATGCTGACCTCGGCCCAATCGACATCTTTGATCGTCTCAAGGATTGCTGGGTCCGTCACGTGGAGATGGGCCGCGCCTTCAAGGCTTGCGCCAATGACATCGTCGCGACGTTTCTCCTCAAGAGCACCGGTGACGGCCCGTCGCGCGGTCCTGATGGTCAACCATTTGTCTGCAAGCGCATTATCGCGATAGGAAGCGGGAAGCTCTTTCAGAAGAAGGAGGTGCACGGAAGCTTCCTTCGCGCCCATGCCTTCGGGGAAGTGGTCATAAACCTCTTCCGCCGTGAACACGCAGACCGGCGCGATCAGCCGCGTCAGTGTATCAAGCAGTTCTCGCATCACCGTGCGCGCCGCACGTCGGCGGATCGATGCCTGACCATCGCAATAAATCGCGTCTTTGCGCACATCGAAATAGAAGGCCGAAAGATCCTGGATCGCAAACTCCGTGATCGCCCGCCAGGCTGTCTTGAAGTTGTGGCCTTTGTAGCTCTCGACCACCGTCTCCGAAACCTCGGCCAAGCGGTGGAGGATATAGCGCTCAAGCTCTGGCATCTCCGCATAAGGAAGATCTTCGGCTTCGCTGTAACCATCGAGAGCGGAGAGGAGATAACGCATGGTATTGCGCAGCTTGCGATAAGCATCGACCGCCGACCCGAGGATTTCGTCGCCAACACGGATGTCCTCTTGCACGTCGGAGCTTGCGACCCAGATACGCAGGATATCAGCACCAAACTTTTTGGTGATATCGTCCGGGCTCATCACGTTGCCTAAGGATTTCGACATCTTGCGGCCGTTGCCGTCCATGACGAAACCATGGGTGAAGACAGCCTTGTAAGGCGCCCGGCCACGGGTGCCGCAGCTTTCTAAGAGCGATGATTGGAACCAGCCGCGGTGCTGGTCAGAGCCTTCCATGTAAAGGTCCGCGGGGGAGGAGAGATCCTCCCGCGGCTCGAGCGTGAAGGCATGGGTGCAGCCAGAATCGAACCAGACATCGAGAATGTCCGTGACCTTCTCATAGTCGCCTGGGTTATAGCCGTCGCCTAGGAAATCCGTATCCGGTGTTTCGAACCAGGCGTCGGTGCCGCCCTTGGCGATCGCGCTGGTGATCCGTTCGTTGACGTCGTCGTCGACCAAGGGCTCGCCGTCCTTGTCGACAAAGAGCGTGATCGGAACACCCCAAGCGCGCTGACGCGAGACCAGCCAATCGGGCCGGGTTTCCACCATGCCGCGCAGACGGTTGCGCCCCGATGGAGGATAGAAGGTGGTTTCATCGATGGCTTTCAGAGCCGTTTCACGCAGTGAGCCTTCTCCCGTCCCCACACGGATGAACCCTTGCGGTGTGTTGCGGAAGAGGACAGGCGCCTTGGATCGCCAGGAGTGCGGGTAGCTGTGCTTCAACCGTCCGCGCGCCAGAAGCGTCCCATGCTCCATGAGGGCTGCGACCACGTCCTTATTGGCATCGCCGTCCTTACCAGTTTTCTTACCCTCCGTGATGAAGATTTTCCGGCCCTCAAAGCCTGGTGCTTCATCAGTGTACGCGCCGTCTGGTCCCACCGTGTAGGGAATATCACTCAGCGGAAGACCCGCAGCAAGCCAGGCGAAATAGTCTTCCTGACCATGGCCGGGTGCGGTGTGCACAAAGCCGGTGCCCGCCTCATCGGTCACGTGATCACCGGGGAGGACGTGCACCTCGAAACCATAAGAGCCAGCTTGCCCTTTAAGGGGATGCCAAGCTTTCGCGCCTTCAAAGTGCGAAGCCGGAACGTCTTTGATGCGCTTGTAGCTCGACACAAAGGCTGCACCGAAAACCTCTTCGGCCAGCGTATCGGCCAAGAGCAGCTTGTCACCAGCCTTTGCAAATGGTGTGAAATCAAGATCCTCGCGCACGCTTTCCACTTCATAAAGTCCGTAGGCGATGTTGGGTCCGAAACAGACCGCGCGGTTCGCAGGGATCGTCCAAGGGGTCGTGGTCCAGATGACGATATCGGCGCCTTCGAGGCCTTCGGGTGCACGCACGAAAGGAAAGCGGACCCAGATCATCGTGGACTGATGATCATGGTACTCGATTTCTGCTTCGGCCAGTGCCGTCTGCTCCACCGGTGACCACATGATCGGTTTGGAGCCGCGGTAAACCCGACCGCTTTTGACGAATTTCAAAAATTCCTCGACGATTGTCGCTTCGGTCTCGAAATTCATGGTGAGGTAGGGGCTCTGCCAGTCTCCCACCACGCCTAAGCGTTGAAACTCGGACTTTTGGATATCGATCCACTTGGCTGCGTATTTGCGACATTCGGTACGAAATTCCGATGGCGGAACATCGCCTTTTTTGCGATTGTTCGCGCGGAATTGCTCTTCCACCTTCCACTCGATGGGCAGCCCGTGGCAGTCCCAGCCGGGCACGTAGTTGGCGTCGAAACCCATCATCTGATGGGTGCGGACAATCAAATCCTTGATGGGGTTGTTGAGGGCCGTGCCAAGGTGCAGGTGGCCATTGGCGTAAGGGGGGCCATCGTGCAGGACATAGCGCTCCCGCCCATCGGAGGCCGAGCGCAGGGTTTTGTAGAGATCCATCTCGTCCCAGCGCGCCAAAATTTGCGGTTCTTTCTTGGGCAACCCCCCGCGCATGGGGAAGTCGGTTTTAGGAAGAAAGAGTGTGTCTTTGTGGTCGTTCTGTGAACGTTGATCATCAGGCATAGAGGCTCTGATAGCGCTGGTCTTCGCCAAGGCCTAGGGGTTTTGCGATGATGATTCTCGAGACCGCCCATGACGATGCCCGCACGCAGACCTTAATCTTGCTCCAGAAGGCCCACGCCCGTGCCCATACACCCGCGCAATCTGGCCATGCTTTCGAAGCGCAGAGCGAAAAATTGGCCAAAGTGCGGTTTTTTCTCGCCCTTGAAGGCGAGGAGCCCCTTGGCTGCATCGGCCTTATGGCGCTTGAGCCGGGCGTAGCTGAGATCAAAACCATGCATGTTGTGAAAGCGATGCGTGGCCAGGGAATCGGTCGGCAGCTTTTGAAGCATGCCCTAGAGCTGTTTCAGTGATCTCCGAGCCACTGAAACAGCTCTCGATTCTTTGACTGTCGCGTTTTCGAACCGCCAAAACCGGCTCCACTTTGGCTGAA
>JBCCTG010000041.1:0-10581 GCA_039198735.1 Pseudomonadota bacterium
GATCCGCCTTGCCACCCCCACGACCGATGCTGCGCGCCTGCCAACCGTCATCGAGCGGGCCTCGGGCTTTCTCTATTACGTGGCGGTGGCCGGTGTGACCGGCGACCGGTCTTCGGACGCAGGGACACTGGGCACGGCGATTGCTGCCCTGCGCACCCAAACACGCTTGCCCATCGCCGCTGGCTTCGGCATCAAGGATGCTGCTTCGGCCAAGGCGGCTGCTGAGCATGCCGATGCGGTGGTGGTCGGCTCAGCCATCGTTAAAACGCTTGCGCTAGAGGGGTTGGAAGCGGCCCTTGCATTGACCACGTCGATTGCAGAAGGCGTGCACGGGCAAGACCATTCTTAAGGCATGGCTTCACGCCATGATATTCAAAGCATGGCGTAAAGCCATATTTAAAGCATGGCGTGAAGCCATGGAGGCGACATGAACTGGCTATCGGACATCACACCGCCGGGGATCAAAAAGATCTTCCGCCAGCAGGATGACCAGGGGGACACCCTTTGGACCCGCTGTCCGAAATGCGAGCACATGACCTTCAACCGTGAGCTGGAGCAGGAGCTCAATGTTTGCCCCAATTGCGACCATCACATGGCCATCGGGCCATTGGCCCGGATCGATGCGCTTCTCGGCGAAGGCTGGGAACGGATCGCGCTGCCCGAGGTTGCCGATGATCCGCTCAAATTCAAAGATTCCAAACGCTACCCTGACCGGCTGCGTGAGTACCGGAAGAAGACCGGTGAGCGTGATGCGCTGATCGTTGGTGCTGGCGGCATCGCCGATCGCCCTGTTGTGGTCGCGGTGCAGAACTTCGCCTTTATGGGCGGCTCCATGGGTACAGCGATTGGCGAAGGCCTGATCCGCGCCGCTGAGGTCGCCGTGGAGAAACGCGCGGCCCTGATCGTGATCACCGCTTCAGGAGGCGCGCGGATGCAGGAAGGGATCCTCTCCCTCATGCAGATGCCCCGCTCCACCATCGCCGTTCAAATGGTGCGCGAGGCCGGTCTTCCTTATATTGTGATCCTCACCAACCCCACCACCGGCGGGGTGACCGCAAGCTATGCCATGCTCGGCGATATCCATATCGCGGAACCCGGCGCCTTGATCGGATTTGCTGGCCCGCGGGTGATTGAGCAAACAATCCGTGAGAAACTGCCCGAAGATTTCCAGCGTGCGGAATATTTGCGCGACAAAGGTATGGTCGACCGCGTGGTGGACCGGCGGGATCAACGCGCAGAGCTGGGCGCCATCCTCCGTGTGTTGATGACGCCGAGCACTTTAGAAACGCTCACCCTTCCCGAACCCGCCAACGAGGATGCAAGCGAGACGGTCAGTACCGAGATCGCCGAACTCCCGAAAGCCGCAGAGTAGATGAACGCCCCCGCTGCGAAGGCGGAGGTCGAGCGCCTTCTCACCCTTTTTGAGAAGGCCAACCCCGCCACGATTGAGCTGGGACTGGAGCGTATCCACGCGGCCCTGCACCGTCTGGGTGATCCGCACCGGAAACTGCCCCCTGTCATTCATGTGGCGGGGACCAATGGCAAAGGCTCCACCATTGCTTTTATGCGGACGATTTTGGCCGCGGCAGGCCTGCGCGTGCACACCTATATCTCACCGCACCTCATCCGCTTTAACGAGCGGATCACACTTGCAGGGGCCGAGATCACCGATGAGCATCTGGCCTCCGTCCTCGGACGATGCGAGGCGGCGGCGGGGGATCTTCCGCTCACCTATTTTGAAGCCACCACGGCGGCGGCGTTTCTCGCCTTTTCCGAAACCCCTGGCGATGTTGTCTTACTTGAAACAGGCCTTGGCGGCAGGCTCGATGCCACCAATGTCGTCCCCGACCCCCGTGCCGTGGTGATCACACCCATCGGCTTTGATCATATGGATTGGCTCGGCGAGACCCTTTCCGAGATTGCCTTCGAGAAGGCCGGGATCATCAAAGAAGGCAGCACCCTTGTTACAGGTCCGCAGCATGCGGATGTGCTTGAGGTCTTGCAAAGCCGCGCCCTTGCTCTTGGTGCTGATCACCATATTTTCGGCGAAGATTGGCAACTGACCCGCGAAGTCAGCGGTTTCACCTATGAAGACGAGACGGGCCTTCTCGACCTCAAACGCCCGCGCCTTGCTGGCAGCCATCAGATCGACAATGCAGGTCTCGCTGTCGCCTCTCTGAAAGCCGCAGGCCTTGCACCAGAAGCGGATTTTATCTCCATGGGCATCGAGGCCGCTGAATGGCCCGGTCGGCTTCAGCGGATGACAGACGGCCCGCTCACCAAGATCATCACCCGCCATGAGGGGGACCCCGGCGAGCTTTGGCTCGATGGTGGACACAACTCCCACGCAGCGCAGGTTCTCGCCCGCGCCATGGCCGATCTTGAAGAGCGCAACCCCCGTCCGCTGGTCCTCATTGCGGGTCTAGGCAAAAAGAAAGATGCCGGTAGCTTTCTAAGCCCCTTTGCCGACCTCGCCTCGGCGGTGCTTACGGTCCCCCTCCACGGCACACCGGGATGGGAGCCCGAAGCGCTGGCCGAGGAAAGCCAAACCGCTGGCCTGCCAGCTCGCGCCATGGCGAGCCTTGAGGATGCTTTGGAGCATGTGGTGAGCGCATTTGGCCGCTCCGGCGAGGGCACACCGCGGGTTCTCATCTGCGGGTCCCTTTACTTGGCCGGTGAGGCGCTGGAAAAGAATGTATAACACACCCAGGCCTATGCCGCTTCATCATGAAGGCCCACGCCGTATGACAAAAGTTCTTCTCCAACAACTGCCCCATGCCGCAGGTCTTCCGCTCCCGGATTATCAGACCGAGGGCGCCGCGGGCGCGGACCTTGTGGCCGCGCTCCCTGAAAAGGAACCTGTGGTGCTGGAGCCTGGTGCAAAGGCGATGATCCCCACGGGGCTTCAGATCGCCTTGCCTTTTGGCACCGAGGCGCAGATCCGGCCACGTTCAGGCCTTGCGGCCAAACACGCTGTCACGGTGGTCAACGCACCGGGCACCGTGGATTGCGATTATCGCGGCGAGGTGCGCGTGGTGCTGATCAATCTTGGCCAGGAGGCGTTCACGATTGAGCGCGGTCTACGGATCGCCCAAATGGTGATCGCACCCTATATTCGCGCTGATTTCGAGCCCGCCGAGACCCTGCCCGAGACACTTCGCGGTGCAGGCGGTTTTGGCTCCACCGGCCACTGAGGACCCCTTGGCGCTGCGCCACAAACATCACCTCCTCCTCCCAGAGATCGGTGGCCAGGGCCAACACAAACTTGCAGCCGCCAAAGTGCTGATCGTCGGTGCAGGCGGGCTTGGTTGTCCGATCCTCGCCTATTTGGCAGCCGCGGGGGCGGGTACCATCACCATTTGTGATGGCGACCATGTGGAGCTTTCCAACCTACAACGGCAAATTCTCTATACGGAACATGATATTGGTCGCCCGAAGGCCGAAGCTGCCGCCGAGCGGCTTTCCAGCCTCAACAGCGAGATCACGATCCACGTCACCCAAGGGGTGATGACGGACGATAACGCTCGCGACATCATTGCCGGTCACGACCTTGTGATTGAGGGCATCGACCGCATCAAAGGTCGGCATATGATCAACCGGGGTTGTCTTGAGGCAGGCGTGCCGCTTCTCTCCTCCGCCGCTTCGCGATTTGAGGGTCAGGTTGGCCTTTTCCGTCCGGGTAAGGATGATCACCCTTGCTACGCTTGCCTTGTGCCGGAAAGCGCCGATGACGATGGGCTTTGCGATCGCGACGGCGTCCTTGGTCCTGTTGTCGGCATGGTGGGGAGCCTGGCCGCGACAGAGGCCCTCAAATTCCTGGCAGGTATCGAACCGAGCTTGGAGAAGAGCTTGCTCATCCTCGATGCCAAGCAAGGTACCGTGCGCCGCGTCGGTCTGGCCCGCGACCCTGCTTGCACGGTTTGCGGCACTTAAGCGCAAGGGCTATCTCACACCGGAGCCTCTTGCCGCGAAAGTGGATCACCGGTTTCGCGTTCGCAAGAGGCCCAAACGAAAACTGAGACCATCGCTATCAAGGACGACGCTCATGCTGCTCCCCACGGACGACCCGATTGTTGTGGCCTCCCTTGCCAGGACCCCCATGGGCGGTTTGCAAGGCGAGTTTGCCGATCTTCCCGCCGCGAAACTCGGCGCTGCCGCCATCAAAGGCGCGCTTCATCGAGCGGACTTGAAACCCGAAGATGTTGACGAGGTCCTGATGGGCTGCGTCCTGCCCGCGGGCCAAGGTCAAGCGCCTGCGCGCCAGGCGGCGATCCATGGCGGGCTGCCCCATGGGGTCCCCTGCTCCACCGTCAACAAAATGTGCGGCTCGGGCATGAAGACGATCATGATGATGACCCAGGCTGTCGCCACTGGCGAGGTTGCCGTTGGTATCGCTGGCGGCATGGAATCGATGACGAACGCGCCCTACCTTCTGCCCAAAGCGCGCTCGGGCTACCGCATGGGCCATGGCCAGGTGATCGACCATATGTTTCTCGATGGCCTGGAAGACGCCTATGAAGGCGGTCTGATGGGCAGTTTCGCTGAGCTGTGTGCGGACAAATACCAGTTCAGCCGCGAGACCCAGGACGAATACGCCATCGCCAGCCTCGACCGAGCGCTTGCGGCCTCCGAAGAGGCGTTCAAGGACGAAATTGTCCATGTGAACCTGGAGACACGCTCCGGCACCGTGGTAATCGAGAAAGATGAGCAGCCCTTCAAAGCCAAGCGCGAGAAAATCGCACAATTGAAACCCGCTTTCCGGCGGGATGGCGGGACGGTGACAGCAGCGAACGCAAGCTCGATCTCCGACGGTGCAGCAGCTATCGTCCTGATGCGGAAAAGCGAGGCGGACCGGCGCGGGATCACACCCCTTGCGAGACTCACAGCGATGACGAGCCACGCGCAGGAGCCAGCCTGGTTCACCACGGCGCCTGTGGGTGCCCTGCAAAAACTCTTCAGCGATGAGGGTAAACGCCAGTCCGACTACGATCTTTTCGAGGTCAATGAAGCCTTCGCCGTTGTCCCTCTCGCAGCCATGGAAGAGCTTGGCATTGAGCATGACCGGATGAATGTCAACGGTGGCGCATGTGCACTCGGGCACCCGATTGGCGCATCAGGGACACGGATCGTTGCAAGCCTTATCAATTCCCTCCGTCATCGGAACTTGAAATCTGGTGCGGCAGGGATTTGCATTGGCGGAGGCGAGGCGACGGCTATTGGCGTCGAGCTTATGAGCTGAACTGAACGCAGCGCCTTCATCTCTCCCTGGGGAGAGATCGCCATCTCTGATGGCGAGAGAGGGGTGATGGGTCATGACGTGCAGCTTCCCCTCTCCCCCAAATCGAAGATTTGGACCTCTCCCTAGGGAGAGGTTGATGACGTTGCCTTAGGTAAAGCTATAAGGATCAATATCGACAATCCGCCGAACGGCGGAGGTCGGCTTGACCCGGCTCAGCCAATCGGATGTGAAGGCTTGAAGGGACCGCTGCCGCGTCCCCCGCACCAAAAAGCGCACCCGGTAAAGCCCCCGCAAACGGTAGAAAGGCGCAGGCGCAGGTCCCCAAACTTCGATCCCCTCTCCATACGGAACAGCTTGCATCAAAGCGCGGGCATAGGCGTTCACCTTCTGCTCGTCCTGGCCTGACAAAATAATTGCCGCCATGCGTCCGTAAGGCGGCAAGCCAATCTCTTCGCGTGAGCCAAGCTCCGCCTCGAAAAAGGCATCGCGCAACCCGCTCGCCAGCGCCTGGGTCACCCGGTGTTCGGGCTGGTAGGATTGCAAGAGCACCCGGCCCTTTTCCGCCGCGCGGCCTGCCCGTCCTGCCACCTGGGTCAGCACCTGGTAGGTGCGCTCCGCCGCCCGCAAGTCACCGCCCGCAAGGCCCAAATCGGCATCAACACCCACCACCAAAGTCAGCCCAGGGAAGTTGTGGCCCTTGGCGGCGGCTTGGGTGGCCACCAAAATATCGATCTCACCCATGGTCATCCGCTCAAGAAGGGCTTTGGCAGAACCAGGGGTGTCGACCATATCCGAGGAGAAGATCTCCACCCGCGCATCGGGCCAGCGGGCCTGCGCTTCCTCTGCCACCCGCTCCACCCCAGGCCCACAAGGCGCGAGGGTATCCTTCGCCCCGCAATGGGGACACTTCTCAGGCTTGGGCATGGAAAAACCCGTCTGGTGACAAACAAGACGGTTCGTGTACCGATGCTCCACCAGCCATGTGTCGCTATCGGGCGCAGTCATCCGCTCACCGCACCGACGGCAAATCGTGACCGGCGCGTAACCCCGGCGGTTGAGGTAAAGGAGCACCTGCTGCCCCTTGGCCAGCGTCTCGGTCACCGCCGCCGCGGCAGGCTCGGCAAGCCATTCATTCGTAGGCGGTGCATTCCCCCGCATATCCACCACGGAGATGTCAGGCATCACCGCAGGGCCAAAACGGCTGGATAGGATCACCCGGCTGTATTTGCCCTCTTGGGCGTTGAGAACCGTTTCCAGCGACGGCGTGGCCGAGGCGAGGACCACGGGAAAAGACTGCCGCGCCCCCATGGCCACGGCCATATCCCGCGCGTGATAACGGATGCCGTCCTGCTGCTTGTAAGCAGGGTCATGCTCCTCATCGACGACGATCAGTTTGAGGTTCTGCCACGGCAGAAAAAGGGCGGAACGCGCCCCCACCACCAGGCGGCAGGTGCCGTCGAGCACACGCTTCCACACCCTTCGTCTTTGGGCGGAGGATATATCCGAGTGCCAATGGGCGGGCGCAGCACCAAAACGCTCATCGAGCCTTTTCAAAAACGGCAAGGTGAGGGCAATTTCAGGCAGCAGCACCAGCGCCTGACCAGTTGGCTCGCGGCGCAACGCCTCAGCCACCGCCTCAAGGTAGACCTCGGTCTTGCCTGAGCCCGTCACACCATCGATCAGCACCGTGCCAGTGTCCTTGCGCATCAAGCCTCGGAGCTGATCCGCAGCCTCGGTCTGGGCAAGGTCCAGCGCGCGACCTGGGCGATCCGTTTGCGGAGGATCGAACAGCGGGTCGGGATCAAACAAGACCGGCGCCAGCGCGCCTGCATCAGCAAGCCCCCGCACAACGCTTTCGGTCACACCGGCCTTCGAGGCCAAATCCTTGGCCGACAAGGCCCGCTCTCCGGCAACCTGCAAAACGGCTTTGCGTTTCTCGGTGAGCTTTAGCCCCTCGGGCAACGGCGCCAGACGAAACCCCGTCTTGCTACGGACGTCTTGAAGGCCCTGCTCACCACGCAAAACCATACGCAAAATGGCGCCGCGGCTCACCATGTAATAGCGCGCGCACCAATCGACGAAATCCATCACCTGGGGGCTCAATGGCGGCGCGGCATGGCGCTTGATCATCGGCTTTAATTTCGCATCGGGCACGGACAGGTCTGAGGGGCTTGGCCAGACCACACCGGTGACTTGGCGGGGCCCGAGGGGCACCACCACAAAGTCGCCGGGCTGGATCTCCAACCCTTGCGGCACCTGGTAGTCATAGCCGTCGCCCACAGGCATGGGCAGCAGGACTTTTGCGCGCCGAAGCCCCGCTGCGTGGGCGCCCTCGTCACTGCCGATCGGTGATCCATCCATAGGTGCATTGGCCTACCACCCACCGCCCGATAGCGCGAGATTGCAGCCACATCTTCGTGAAAAACAAACCGAAGCCTTGTAAGCGCCTCGTTATGTTGAAGGCCGTTCGCCGCTTTATCGCTGCCCTCCTCCTCGCCGCATGCAGCGAGGCGCAGATCATCGATGCCAATCCGACCGAAGAGGCATTCTCCCAAATCATCCAGGATCACTGGGACTTAATGCTCTCCGAGGATCCCATTTTGGCGGAGAGCCTGGGCCATGACGAGGCCCGCGGGCAGCTTCCCGACCCCTCCTTGGAAGCCTATCAAAACGGCGTGCGTCAGCGCCGGGTGCTGCTTTCGCGGTTGGGCGGGATCGACACCTCACTTTTGACCAATGACGAGGCGCTCAACCACAGTCTTCTGGTCATGATGCTCAAAGACGCCACATACGGCAACGCGCCGGGGGTCCGTTATCTCACCATCAACACCTACAGCGCACCGCATACCCGCCTCGCCAGGATCGCGGAGCAAACACAGCTTCACCGCGAGGAGGATTATCAGTCTTACATGGACAGATTGGCCAGGGTGCCGGTTTACATGGAAGGCGCGATCGAACGCTTGCGCACGGCAATCGAGAAGGGCTGGACCCAGCCCTGCGCGGCCATGACCGGGTTTGAACGGACCTTCGAAACACACATTGTGGACGACCCCGAAGCGTCGGTGTTCCTGACGCCGTTTGCAAAGCAAGGCGCGGTCACTGATGCAGCCCATGCGCGCCGCCGTGAGGACGCCGCCGGATTGATCCGCGACGGTGTGATCCCCGCCTTTGAAGCGTTTGGTGCATTCTATACGGATGAATACAAACCCGCATGCCGGGAAGAAGTGGGCCTATCGAGCCTCCCTGGCGGCGGACGTTATTACCAGCATTTGACCCGCGTCTTCACCACAACGAGCCTTACCCCCGACGAGGTGCATGAGATCGGCCTGTCGGAAGTGGCAAGGATTCGCGCTGAGATGAGGACTGTTGCTTTGAAGGCAGGTTTTGAAAGACTGAGCGCTTTTCAAAACCACCTGCGCACCGCGCCTGACTATTATCCGCAGACGGCTAAAGATCGCCTAGCCACGGCCTCAACTATCGCCAAAACGATGGACGGTAAGCTTGTGGAACTCTTCGGCCACTTACCACGCATGCCCTATACCATCCGTCCCATCCCCTCTGATGTGGCCGAAGGGACGACCACGGCTTATTATTCTCAGCCTGCGGCGGATGGCTCCCAGCCTGGCATCTATTGGCTCAACACCACAAAGCTTGAGACCCGCCCGCTTTATGAGCTCGAAGCCCTGACACTGCATGAGGCTGTCCCAGGCCACCACCTGCAAATCGCCATCAGTCAGGAGCTTGACCTTCCCAACTTCCGACGCTTCGGCGGGTTTACAGCGTTTACGGAAGGATGGGGGCTTTATGCCGAACGCCTCGGGCTAGAGGTTGGTTTCTACGACGCACCGGAGACCAATTTCGGGCGCCTTTCCTATGAGATGTGGCGCGCCTGTCGCCTGGTGGTGGACACCGGGATGCATTACAAAGGCTGGACGCGCCAGCGAGCCATCGACTATATGCTTGAGAATACAGGATTATCTCAGAACAACATCACCCGCGAGGTGGACCGTTACATCACCTGGCCAGCTCAGGCGCTTGCTTATAAGATTGGTGAGCTGAAGATCAGGGAGCTGCGCCGCCAAGCCGAGGACGCTCTCGGACAGGATTTCGACGTGCGCCGTTTTCACGACGCTGTTTTGGAAAACGGTGCCATCCCGCTTTCCGTTCTGGAGCTGAAGATCGAGCATTTCATCGCCGAGGAGCGCAAGCGGCTCAGGCTTCCGTGACCCGTATCCTTTTCGTCTGCCTCGGGAACATTTGCCGAAGCCCGGCAGCAGAAGGTGTGATGCGCACCCGGTCGGAGGCCAGAGGGCTCGATGTCACCATCGACAGCGCAGGCACCGGTGCCTGGCACAAGGGCGAGCCGCCGGACAGGCGCATGATCAAGGCTGCGGCTTTGCGCGGCTACGATCTCTCACACCAACGCGCGCGGGCCGTGGATGACGGCGATGGCTACAGCTTTGACTGGATCATCGCCATGGACCAATCGAACCTCAGGGACCTTCAAGACCGAGCACTCCCAGACTGGACAGCGAAAGTCCGTACACTCTTTCCCGATCAAGATGTTCCCGACCCTTATTATGGCGGGCAAGAGGGCTTTGAGCGTGTTCTTGACCTTCTCGAAGCGGGCACCGATGCTTTGATTGCGGAGATCCAGCGCGATGCCTAAAGTGTTTTCAATCAAAGTGATGTCGGTTCGGCGGTTCGGAAACGCGGCCCATCAAAAACCCAGAGACCATTGCATGACCAGGAGATCATGGAATGGGTTCTAGCGCCTTTTGTATCGGGCTTGGCTATTCTATCCGTCCGCTGGCGGATGACCTTCTGCACGAAGGCTGGTCGGTTACCGGCACCACACGTTCTCAAGACAAAGCCGAAGCGCTGCGCAAGGACGGTTTGCAAGCAAAAATTTGGGACAGCACGAGGGATAAGCTCGATCCGGAAACTGTCTTCGCCTCCGACGTTGTCATTGTCTCCGTCGCGCCGAGCGAGGGGACCTGCCCCGTGATCAAGGCTTTGGGCGATGTCAGCGGCATCCGCTCAAATGGACAGATCCTCTACCTCTCCTCATCGGGTGTCTACGGAGATTATGATGGCGCGTGGATTGACGAGACAGCCACATGCCGTCCGGGGACGGCGCGCGGCAAAGACCGGCTGGCAGCGGAAAACCAATGGACAATGCTTGCCGAGCGGACCGGTTGCCGCCTCACCCTTTGCCGACTTGCGGGCATTTACGGCCCAGGGCGCAGCGCGATCGATAGCCTCAGCGGTGACACCAAAGGCGCCCGCGCTGGCCTCTCCCGCCGGGTGGTGAAACCGGGACAGGTTTTCAACCGCATCCA